>JBKECC010000158.1:0-28107 GCA_047974135.1 Campylobacteraceae bacterium
AGTGCTGTAAATCTTCCTGATGAGAAAAAAGGCGAAAAAGTTGTACTTCTTTTTTCATCAAATACTTTAAGCATAGAGGATGTTCAAAGTGCTATAAAAAGTTCTGATATCTCTCCACTTATGACGCCAAGTGAGATTTACAAAGTAGAAGTTTTGCCAAAACTTGCAAGTGGAAAGGCTGATTTTAAAGCTGTAAAAGAGTTAGCACTAACTTTAAGCAAATAACATTTACATGTAAAGATTTTCTTTACATGTAACACAAAAAGGATGAGACTTGTGCAAAAATTAAAAAATATTATAAAAATTCTATTGACAAATATGTATACAATAACCCTTGTATATCTTTCTTTAGTTGCGCATTTAGCTGGATTTTTAGCAGTTTTATTAACTGCTTTTCTTGGTAAATTATCTTTTAGAATCTCTGAAGATACTATGTTTATTTTCGCTTTTTTCTTATCCATCTTAGCTTCATTTTTATTTGGAATACTTATAGGCAAAAAGATAAAGTCAAATAACTTCTTTTTAACTTACTTCCCACCACTTTTTATCTCGGGTATCTTGCTTATTGTTTGGAATGTGGCATTTTTCATATCAAAAGGCGATATAACGCGCGATATTTTTATGGTTCCTTTTACTCTTAGTTTGAATTTTTTTATGTTTGCTATAGCTGCAATATTTGCAAAAATTACTATCTTGCTTTATTTTGTTATTGGCTCATATCTCACATTTGCCATTGGTTTTCATCTTGGTTTTAAAAAACAAAATAGAGAGTTGGGATACAAAAAGTTTTTACATGTAAACGTAGCAGTGATTTTAGTTTTGGTTTTTGCACTATCTTTTCAAATATACAAAAGAGAAGAGTTTTTAATCTCAACAGCAACTTCAAGAGAGCAAGCTTCCGTTGAAAGAGTTGACACTTATGATTATAAACCTTTTACGAAAAGCTTAAAAATAACACCATTAAGAGAAAAATCTAAACTATTTTTTGAAGATGATTTTCCTATTATTGATGGTGCGACTGCTCTGTATCCTATCTACGCTTCAGCTGTTGAATCCATTTATAAAGCTCAAAACAATCCTTATGATTTAGATGAGATTGTAACTTCTACAAAAACACCAAATGCTTACAAAAGATTGATTGATGGTGAAGTAGAACTCATTTTTGCGTTAGAACCATCAAGTAAACAAAAAGAGTATGCAAAAGAAAAAGGAGTAGAGTTTATATTTACTCCGTTAGGAAAAGATGCTTTTGTCTTTTTTACAAACAAAGAAAATGAAATAAAAAATTTAACTATAAAAAATATACAAGATATCTATAGTGGTAAAATCAAAAATTGGAGCGAAGTTGGTGGGGATAATAAAAATATCTTAGCATTTCAAAGACCAGAAAATTCTGGAAGTCAAACAACTATGCTAGCTCTTGTTATGAAAGATATTGAGATGAAAAAACCGCTTCGTGAAGAGTTTCATGCAGGAATGGGTGGTATCGTAAATCAAGTAGCAGATTATAGAAATGCAAAAAATGCCATTGGCTACTCATTTAAATTTTACGTAACTTCTATGTTAAATGCAGGAAATATCAACCTACTCTCCATTGATAACATTGAACCAACCGTAGAAAATATTCAAAATGAAACTTATCCTTTTACAACAACTTTTTACATAGTAAGTACAAACAAAACTTCCAAAAATGGAAATAAATTGATTGATTGGTTTAAAAGTGAACAAGGACAACAACTCATAAAAGATGTAGGCTACGTACCAGTTTTACATGTAAAATAACTTTATATGTAAACTCCTCTTATTTTTCCGTAATTGATTTGAAACTTTTGATGTTTAAAATTCGCCAAACAAAATCGCGATAAAAATTGTTTTAAAAATCAAAACTTTAAGGAAATCAATCATGAAACTTGGCAACACTATGAGTAAAATTTGTAGTTTAGCACTTGTGACAGCACTATTTGCAACAAATACTCTTGCTGTAAGTATCGATGAAGTCGTTGTAGAAAAAAAAGCTAAAAATGTTATCATCCTAATACCAGATGGAATGAGTGTAAGTAGCACAACACTTGCTAGATGGTATCAAGAAGGAAAAGCATTAAATCTAGATAGTATGGCTTCTGGGCTTATGAGAACTCATAACGCAGACACCCCTATAGCAGACTCAGCTCCAGCAGGAACTGCAATGGCAACAGGTAAAAAATCCCACACAGGCTATGTTGGAGTTTTACCAGATGAAAACACAATGCCAGGACTTGAGACTTTACCAAATGAAAATATCAAAAGACCAATTGCAACAATCCTAGAAGGCGCAAAATCATTAAAAAAAGCTACTGGTTTAGTTGTAACTTGTGAAATTATGCACGCAACTCCAGCAGATTTTTCAGCTCACTTTCCAAGCAGAAGAAATTATGATGCTCTTTCAAAACAACAAGTTTATCAAGATATCGATGTTGTAATCGGTGGTGGTTCTTACTTTTTAGCAAAAGAAAATAGAAAAGATAACACTGATTTAGTAGAAGTTATAAAATCAAAAAATTATCAATATGTAACAACCTTGGAAGACTTTAACAAAGTAAAATCAGGAAAACTTTGGGCTATGCTTGCTCCAAAAGATTTGGCTTATGATTTTGATAGAGACCCAAACAAAGAGCCTTCTTTAGCAGAAATGACACAAAAAGCTATAGATATACTTTCACAAAATCCAAATGGTTTCTTTTTGATGGTTGAAGGAAGCAAAGTTGACTGGGCTGCTCATGCAAACGATCCAATCGGAATACTTTCAGATGTTTTAGCTTTTGATAAAGCTGTTGGCGTTGCCAAAGCGTTTGCAAAAAAAGATGGAAATACTTTAGTAATAGCTGCAAGCGACCATGGAAATAGCGGTATAAGCATTGGCGATCGTGCTACTTCAAATGATTATGACAAATTGCCACTCTCTACATTTATCAAACCTTTAAAAGAGGCAAAATTAACTGGTGAAGGTATGGAAAAACTCTTAAATGCTGAAAGAAGCAACATAGCTACTGTAGTTTCTGAGTATTTTGGCATTAGTGATTTAAGTGATGAAGAGTTAGAAAATATCAAAAATTACAAAAAAGGTAGCCTAAACTACGCTTTTGGTCCTGTTATGGCAAAACGTGCTCATATTGGCTTTACAACAAATGGACATACAGGTGAAGATATACCACTTTATGTTTATGCTCCAAAAACTATCAGCCAACTTACAGGAACTATTGATAACACTCACATCTCAATCTACGCTCAAAAAGCTTTTGGTTTGGATTTAAATAAACTATCAGACAAACTTTTTGTTCCTAGTCATTTAGCGTTTGCTAAAAAAGGTGCAACAGTTCTTTTTGATGACAAAGACCCTCTAAATCCTGTTTTGGTTGTTAAGAAAAACAGTGATACTTTAAGAATTCTTGCAAATACAAACCTTGCATACTTAAACGATAAAGAGATAAAACTTGATGGCGTTAGTGTATATAATGAGATAGTATTTTACGTTCCGCAAAGTGCTGTTGATTTAATCAAATAATTTCACTTCTCTTCCCTTTATTCTACATGTAAGTTTTTTACATGTAGAAGTTTTACATGTAACGCTTTTTTAATCCATTTTAGATAAAATAACCTCCTAAATTATAAAAACTTCAAGGATTTGATGTGCAAGAAAAAATCGCAAAAGCAAGAATCTTACTTGATGCCTTGCCATATATTAAAAAATTTGCAAAACAGACTATAGTTATAAAATATGGCGGTGCTGCACAGATAAATCCAGAACTTAAAGATAGTTTTGCAAGAGATGTAGTTTTGCTTCATCTTGTTGGTATTCGTGTTGTTATAGTTCATGGTGGCGGAAAAAAGATAAATGAACTGCTTGGAAAACTTGACGCAACTAGCCACTTTGTAGATGGACTTCGCGTAACTGATGAAAATGTTATGGAAGCTGTTGAGATGGTTTTAAGTGGAAATGTAAATAAAGAGATTACAACACTTTTAAATCATAACGGTGCAAAAGCTATCGGTATCAGTGGGAAAGATGCAAATTTTATGAAAGCAAAACCTCTTGATACTGGGAAATACGGCTTAGTTGGTGAAATCACAGAAGTTGATAGCGAAGTTTTAGAAGATTTAATAAGTGAAAAATTTTTACCAGTAATCGCTCCTGTTGCTTGCGGTGATGATGAAAAACATCCAGGATACAATATAAACGCAGACTTAGCAGCAAGTAAAATAGCAACAAGTCTAAAAGCAAAAAAAGTTATATTTTTAACTGACACTTTAGGTGTTTTAGACAAAGACAAAAAACTCATCTCAAAACTAAATAGAGACGACATAAAAAGATTAAAAGAAGATGGCACGATAGTTGGTGGCATGATACCAAAGGTTGATGCTTGCCTAGAAGCCATCGAAGGTGGAGTAGAAAATGCTCACATTATAGATGGAAGGATAGAGCATTCGATACTTTTAGAACTTTTTACAAACGAAGGTATAGGGACGGTTATAAGAAAATGAGTTACATAATCATAAACACAACTGTTTTAACAGAGGATACAGCACAAAATATCATAAATGAACTTTTTAGAAAAAAACTTGCCGCTTGCGTGCAAACAGATGATGTTGCTTCAACATATAGATGGCAAGGAAAGTTGCAAAGAAGCGTTGAGATAAAACTAAGTATCAAAACAAAATTTGAAAAATTTGATGATGTTGCAAGGGTTATACAAGACCTTCACCCTTATGATGTGCCTGAAATTATTGCACTTCCAGTGCTAAAAGGCACAAATGAGTATTTAGAGTTTATAGATGATGCCCTAGGAGAGGAAAACGATGTTTATTGAGACAAGAGGAAATGACAGTAAAAAACCACAAAAAGTAGAATTTTCATATGCTATTTTAAATCCAAGTGCAAGTTTTGGTGGGCTTTATGTACCAGAAAAATTGCCAAAATTAAATAACGATTTTTTTGCCAAAATGAGCAAACTTGGTTATAAAGATTTAGCATTTAGTATTTTAAAACTTTTTGGTATCGATATAGAAGATAAAGTCTTACACGAAGCCTTAAATTTATACGATAAATTTGACGATAAAACAAACCCTGCCCCACTTGTCAAAGTAAAAGATGATTTGTTTGTAAACGAACTTTATCACGGACCAACACGAGCTTTTAAAGATATGGCTCTTCAGCCTTTTGGGTATATTCTCTCACATTTAGCAAAAAAAGAGGATAAAGAGTATTTAATCCTTGCTGCAACAAGTGGAGACACAGGTCCAGCCACACTTGACACCTTTGCAAACAAAGCAAATATAAGAGTTGCTTGTCTTTATCCAAGTGGCGGAACAAGCGATGTTCAAAGACTTCAAATGGTAACTGAAAGCGGCAAAAACTTAAAAGTTATCGGCATAAAAGGTGATTTTGATGATGCACAAAATGCCTTGAAAAACCTTCTCTCAAGCGAAAGTTTCAAAGATATACTAAAAGAAGAAAATATCCACTTAAGCGCTGCAAACTCGGTAAATTTTGGAAGGATTATCTTCCAAATCATATATCACATCTCTTCATATATAGAGCTTTTAAAACAAAGTGAAATTAAAAATGGTGACAAGATTTACATAACAATCCCAAGTGGGAACTTTGGAAATGCTCTTGGAGCGTATTATGCTAAAAAGATGGGCTTACCAGTTGAAAAAATACTAATCGCTTCAAATATAAACAACATCTTGACAGATTTGATAAATACAGGAGTTTATGACATAAGCAAAAGAAAACTACTTCAAAGCACTTCTCCTGCTATGGATATACTCATCTCTTCAAACGTTGAGAGAGTTTTGTTTGACAAATTTGGAAGCAAAAGATGTAAAGAGTTAATGGAAGACTTAAATAAAAACAGATGCTACAAACTAAATACGCAAGAGTTACAAGAGTTACAAAAAGATTTTAGTGCAGTATATTGTGATGATAGCTATGCACTTAAAACAATCAAAAAATTTGCTGATAGTGGTTATGTGATGGATCCTCACACTGCAACTTGTCTAAAAGCTTATGAAACCTTAAAAATAAAAGCCTTACCTTGCGTTATTTGCTCAACTGCTGAGTGGACAAAGTTTGCTCCAACTATGTTAAATGCCATAAATGAGGATAAGAAAAAATACAGCGATAAAGAAGCACTTGAAGGCATTAGTAAACGTTTACACGTAAAGATTCCAAACTCGATAAATTCTCTTTTTGACAAAAAAATTCTACATGATAAAGTAGTTGAAAAAGAGCATATTCAAGACGAAATCGTAAAGTTTGTAAAGGCGTAAAATGATAATCATCCCAGCACGCCTTGCTTCAAGTAGATTCCCAAATAAAATATTAGTGGATGTTTTAGGACTTCCAATGGCTATACGAACTGCAAAAGTCGCACAAAATGTTGATGATGTGGTAATCGCAACAGATTCAAATGAAGTCATAGAAATAGCAAAAAAACACAAAATCAAAGCTGTTTTAACAAGTCTAAATCACCAAAGTGGAACTGACAGGATAAATGAAGCGGCAAAAAAGTTAAATCTAAAAGATGAAGATATCATCATAAATGTGCAAGCTGATGAGCCTTTTATAGAAGAAGATATCATCATAAAACTAAAAAATCAAGTTGAACGATTAACTAAAACAGAAAGCTTTGTTATGGTTAGTTGCTATAAAAAAGTAAGTTCCGAAGAGGCACAAGACCCAAATCTTGTAAAAGTTGTGATTGATGAAAACTCAAATGCACTTTACTTTTCAAGAAGCCCTATTCCCTTTGACAGAGACAAAGTTGGAGTTTCATACTTTGGGCATTTGGGACTTTACGGTTTTAGTGTTAAAAGTTTAAATGAATTTTGCAACCTAAAAAATGCACCACTTGAACATATAGAAAAATTAGAGCAATTACGAGCACTCTCTTTTGGCAAAAAAATCAGTATGATTGAAGTGACAAGCCGAAGTTTTGGGATTGATACAAAAGAGGATTTAGCAAGAGCTATAAAGCTTTTTGGTTGATTTACATGTAAAAGCTTTTACATGTAAATTTTTTTGTTTAATAAACAAAAACTCGTTTCACTAAGGTGCTTTCGTGTGCTGTGCAAGATGCACAAAGCACTTGGTTCCAAACCTAAAAACGCAAAGCAGTTTGCGTTTTCTTAACGGTTTTCATCTTAACGCTTTCTCACTCAAATTTTTTAACGGTTTTTACCACAACGCACGAGAAAAAGCAATAAATTGCTTTTTATGATAATTGTAATTTGAACATTCAACATTACCAGCATTTCTTATTTTTATAGAAAGTTGAGAAATATTTTTAGTAATAGTAATAAAACTTTTACATGTAAATTATTTTACTTCTGTAAAATCTCCATCTTTATATAAGTAACTCTCATATGGATTTGTTGCAAGTTGACAAATTAACGTACATTTTGAAGCGCCACCAAGTTTTAGTGCGTGAGAGAAAATGCCAAATATAAAAGCTCTTGTATTCATTATAGCCGTTGTGCTTGTGCCACTATACGCAAATGGTTCGTCTTTTATTTTTTCAAAGCCTTCATCTAACAGATACCCTTCAAACGCTTTAATGTCGATATTTTCATCTATATCAACAACGACTAAAACAGGAAATTTTTTATTCATGTACTCTTCTTAATATTTCCAAAAACTCTTTTTCATTTTTAAAGCCAAATATTTGTAAGTTTTTCAACTCTTTTTTCTCTTTAAAAAACATAATAGCAGGTGGTCCATAAATGCTAAATTTACTCATAAGCTCCTTGTCATCAGCACTATTTTTTGTAACATCTATCTTAACTAAAGTAAAACTTTGCAGCGCATCTTGAACACTTTTTTGGCTAAGTGTTTTCTCTTCAAACTCTTTACACACAACACACCAAGAAGCAGTAAACTCTATCATTATAGGTTTTTGTGCATTTTCTATAACGCTATTTAACTCATTTACACTCTTTACATGTAAAAAGTCCAAAGCTAGCTTTTGTGTTATTGTTTCACCTTTGCCAAAACCACTTAATGGATTTAGAAGCGACTCTCCTTTATTTACTCCGCCAACAAAAACTATAACTCCATAAATCAAAACGATAAATGCAAATGTTTTTACAAATTTTTCTTTTATATCGCCACTCTTTAAAGGCTCGATAGCTCCAAAATAAATACCACAAAAAATAAATAAAAATGACCATAATATAATACTTACATGTAAAGGTATAACTCGCTCAACCATCCATATAGCAACGCCAAGCATCACGATACCAAAAATGTTAAGTATCCTATCCATCCAAATGCCAGGTTTTGGAAGAAGTTTTCCTGCACTTGCGCCAATAACTAAAAGTGGAACTCCCATGCCAAAACTCATAACAAAAAGTGCAACTCCACCAAGCAATGCATCTCCGCTTTGTCCTATATACATCAAAGCTCCAGCAAGTGGTGCGGCAACGCAAGGACCAACGATAAGAGCAGATAAAAAGCCCATGATAGCAACGCCAAGGATTCCACCTTTTTGGTTTCCTGCTTTTGTAAGTTTTGATTGTAAAGATTGTGGAAGTTCAAGTTTATAAAAACCAAACATAGAGAGAGCCAAGAGGACAAAGATGAAGCTAAAAGTGCCAATAACCCAAGGATTTTGCAAGATTACTTGCATATTTGCGCCAAAAAGTCCAGCTATCACTCCAGCTAAAGTGTAAGCAATGGCCATGGAAAACACGTAAATAAAAGAGAGTAAAAATCCTCTTTTTGCACTCATTTTAGCGCCTGATTGTTTTACGATAATAGAAGATAAAATTGGAATCATAGGTAAAACACAAGGCGTTAAAGAAAGAAGTAAGCCAAAGATAAAAAAACTAAATACTATAAGCAAAAAGCTTTTATTGTAAAGCATTTTTGCGATAAGTCCGTGTTCTGACTCATCAACAACTACACCATTTTCGATGGTTGATTTTTTTATTTTTACTTCATAGCTTTTTGTCATTGGAGGGTAACATATAATGCCACCAGCTGCACAACCTTGAAATGTTACATTTATCTTAGTTTTTCCAAAAATTTCTTTTTGTGATAACTTTTGAAGATTTATGACACCTTCAAAATGTTTAAAATAAACTTTTTTTTCTTTAAAAATTTCACCTTTTGGTCTTTGAACTTCATTTGTAAAATCGTGCTTTTTTGCACCTGCTGTTTCAAAGATAAACATTTCATCTAAAAGATAAACATCACTAGCCAAATCTATATTTACAAATAAAAAATCATTTTTTTCTTCAAAACTAACTTTAAAAGCTTCATCTGGTGGAGTAATTTTCATAGGATTTGAAATGAGAAGTGTTACAAATGTAAACAAAAATAAAAAAAGTTTTTTTATCAAAAATTGCAACCTTTCAATGGTATTTGGGAATTCTAACAAATCATTATAAATGTTGTATAAATTAGAATTTTAAAATAAAAAAGATATTATTAAATCACAAAGAAAATTTAAGGGGTGAACATGGCAGAAAAAGATGTCGATATAAAAGAAGAGAAAAATGGTAGCAAAAATGGTGGTAAAAACGGTAAAGAAAAAAAAGTAAAAGTTTTAGTCAAAAAATCAAAATTAGAGTATGAAGAAGAGTTAAAAAATTTACAAGTTGAATTAACAAAACTACAAAAACACGTAAAAGAAAAAGGTGAAAAAATCTTAGTTATCTTTGAAGGCAGAGACGCTGCTGGAAAAGGTGGTACTATCAAAGTTATAACCGAAAACTTAAATCCAAGAGGTGCTAGAATAGTTGCACTTGAAAAACCAACCGAAAAAGAGAAAACGCAGTGGTATTTTCAGCGCTATGTAGAACATTTACCAAGTGCTGGCGAAATGGTTTTCTTTGACAGATCTTGGTATAACCGTGCGGGAGTTGAGCCAGTTATGGGATTTTGTACGCCTGAGCAAACTCAAGAATTTTTACAAGAAGTTCCTGTATTTGAATCATTAATTATAAAATCAGGTATAAGACTTTTTAAATTTTACTACTCAATCACAAAAGAGACACAAAAGAAAAGATTTGAAGATAGAGAAAAAGACCCACTAAAACAGTACAAACTTTCAGCAGTTGATAGAAAAGCTCAAGATGTTTGGGATGAATACACGATAGCAGAACATGAAATGTTTTTAGCTTCCCATACAAAACACGCGCCATGGAGTGTTATTGACTCAAACGACAAAAAGAAAGCAAGACTAAATACTATAAAATTTATACTTGGTAGAATCGACTATAAAGACAAAATCGCAGCAAAACATTTAAAAATCGACAAAGATATAGTTCATACAGGAAGAGAGGTTATACTCTCAATAAGAAATAGTTGATTGTATTTTTAAAATAAGTTACATGTAAAAGCTAAATCCTATTCTTTAGGATAGGATTCCAGCATTTGGTAGTTTTGTTGAACGATTTAATGCGTAAACTCTTTTGCCTTTTATGATGTCATACTTCCAAATAGGCGCTTTAGCTTTAAAGTCTTCCACAAATTCATCTATAACTCTAAGCGCAACTTTTCTCTTTGGCGACACAACTCCTGCAATGTAAGAACTTTCATGATTTAAAACATCTCCGATTGAGTGAGCCATCAAGAGATAAGCGTCGTCATTTTTCACTTTATCTTGCCAATCATCAAACCATTTTTTTAAAATCGGCTCATATATATCAAAGCTAAGACCTTCAATTCCATCTTCATCACGAACAATCCCAACAAATGTTATAAACGCTCCAAAGTTTTTATTTTTATACTCTTTATACCATCTATTTAAAATACTTTCTACATGTAAAAAACCACTATATAGTTCAAGCATGAGAACCTCCACAAACTGGTGGAAGTAAAACTATTTTGTCATTTTCGTTAACTTTTGTATTTATGTCGCTTACTAATTCATCATTTAGGGCAATAGAACAGACTTCAAGCCAACTTTTGATATCTGCATCATCTTTTAAAATCTCTTTTAACTCTTTTAAATTTTTTATATCAACTTTCATCGGTTCTCTTGCTATAGGACCTAAAAATTCAACAGTTGCCATATTTTCCCTCTAAATAAATTTTTTGATTATATCATATCAAAGTGTTTTAAAAATGTGTGTAACAAAAAGTAATATCTAATTTAAATAATGCAAATAGTATAATTTTTTTAAACACTATATTAGACAAAAATATATAGACTATAAAATTATCAAGGAGATTAATTGATTTTTGGAAAGATAGATTATATAAACTTACTACCATTTCATATTTTTTTAAAAAAAGAACCCTTAAGAAACAACTTTAAACAATCCATTGCTTACAAGCAAAGTTATCCTGCTCATTTAAATAAAATGTTGAAAAAAGGCAAGATTGATGCGGCTTTTATATCTAGTATTGCGAGCGCAAATAAAAGATTTAAAACAGTAAATGCTGGCATAGTTGCAAAAAAAGAAGTTCAAAGCGTTTTAGTTAAAAAAGGTGTCTACAAGCCTGACCCCCACTCTGAAACTTCAAACCTGCTTGCTCGCGTTTTGAAGGTAAATGGCGAAGTAGTAATCGGAGATAGAGCACTTAGAGAGTATATAAAAAACAAAGATAGTTTTGTTGATTTAGCAGAACTTTGGAACAAGAAGTACAATCTTCCATTTGTTTTTGCAAGACTAAGCACAAACAAAGATTTTGAATTTTATAAAAAAATAGGCACAAAGTTTGCAAACCAAAAGATTTTTATACCAATGTATATATTAAATGATTACGCCAAAAAAAGAGGTGTAAAACAAAGTGATATAAAAAATTATCTTAAGCACTTAAGTTACAAAATAGACAAAAAAGCAAACAAAGGCTTAGAGATATTTTTAAGAGAAGCAAGACTAAATAAAAACCAAATTTAAAGGAGTTTTATGGAAATAAAAAAAAGAATTGGAGAAATTCTAAAATCTACCATCAAAAGCACACCAGGTCAACCTGAGTTTTACCAAGCAGTTGAAGAGGTTTTAACATCCCTAGAACCACTTTTAGAGCGTGAAGATAAGTATGAAAAATATAATATTTTAGAGAGAATCGTTATACCTGAGCGACAAATTTTATTTCGTGTAACTTGGATTGATGACAAAAGCAGAATTCAAACAAATATAGGCTACCGCGTTCAATACAGTTCAGCTATTGGCCCATACAAAGGAGGCTTAAGACTTCATCCAAGCGTAAATCTTGGTATTATAAAGTTTTTAGGGTTTGAACAAATTTTCAAAAACTCACTAACTGGTCTTGCTATTGGTGGAGCAAAAGGTGGAAGCGATTTTGATCCAAAAGGTAAAAGCGAAGGTGAAATCATGAGATTTTGTCGCGCATTTATGGAAGAACTTACAAAATACATTGGTCCAACAAAAGATATACCTGCTGGTGATATTGGAGTTGGTGCTAGAGAAATCGGCTACATGTTTGGAATGTACAAAAGACTTACAAACAATTTTGAAGGTGTTTTCACTGGAAAAGGCTTAAACTGGGGTGGATCTTTAGGAAGAGTTGAAGCAACTGGATATGGTTGTGTTTACTTTGCCGAAAACTTTTTAAGTAAATATGATGAACACTTAAGAAATAAGATTTGTACTATTTCTGGTTCTGGAAACGTTGCAATCTACACTATAGAAAAACTCTACGAAGTTGGTGCAATTCCAGTTACGTGCAGTGATTCAAAAGGCATGGTTTATGATAAAAACGGCATAAATCTTCAAACTCTAAAACAGATTAAAGAAGTTGAGAGAAAAAGCTTGACTGAGTATATGAAGTACCATCCAAGCGCTACTTATACTCCTGTTGAAAAATACGAAACAGGCAGAAATGCTGTTTGGGATGTACCTTGTTGTGCTGCATTTCCAAGTGCTACACAAAATGAGATTCATTTAGCTGATGCAAAAATTTTACACAAAAATGGTTGTAAAATCGTTATCGAGGGTGCAAATATGCCAAGCACACTTGATGCTATCGCGTATTATCAAGCAAATGGCATTCTTTATGCTCCTGCTAAAGCTGCAAATGCTGGTGGTGTTGCAACAAGTCAGTTGGAGATGAGCCAAAATGCAAGCATGGAGAGTTGGACATTTAAAAAAGTAGATGAAAAACTAAAAGGCATTATGAAACATATTTTTGACCTCTCTTATGAAACTTCTATCGAGTTTGATCAAAAAGGCAACTTGATGCTTGGAGCAAACATAGCTGGCTTTAGAAAAGTTGCAGATTCTATGATACAACAAGGCGCTGTTTAATCTTTCTTTTGTTTACATGTAACTCTTTTACATGTAAACATTTTTTATCACAATATACACTAAAACAAACTTCATATATAATATAAGATTTTAAAATCAAAAGAAGCAGACATGAACACAAAAACCTCCCTACTTTTAAAATCTATAGGTACCGTTTTACTCTTTTTACTTTTTACTGGTTGTACAGTAAAATCTCCAAATTTACCTACAAGCGACAATATAGTAAAGTTTTTAGCACAAGAAAATATGGTTGTGGCAGAATCTGAGAAATACACATACATATTTAGCAATAAAGATGCACCACAAAAGTATAAATTATATGAAAATTTTATAGAAAATTATAAAGATTATGCAGTTGGAGTTTATGTTATTTTTTATGTGAATAACAACGAAGTAAACGCAACTTACAATGTGATTGTTGATACAAAAGACATTTCTACGACTTATATCAATGACTTAAAAAATATATATCATGCAAAAAAGACGAAAGAGGCAAATCAGTTTATCGTACAATTTAGTGCAAAGGGTTATTATTTACCTATTTCTGACAAACATAGTAAATATCCAAGAGTTCCAATGCTTAAAAAAGATGATGAGTTGCAAACTCCTATACATGTAACCATAGAAGATGAAACAACAACAGCATCACCGCTAACAGAGGCTATTATCTTGCCATTTTTTCCTGTCATCATGATGTATGGTTGCATTACTGGACCATGCATATAGTAATTTTAAAATGTTAATATTTCACCATAAAAAATTTTAGGAGAAAATATGTCAAAAGTTTTACTGATTATTGATGCACAAAACGATTATCTAGAAAATGGCAAGTTTCCATTATACAACATGCCTTCGACTCTAAAAGCCATAGAAGATAGAGTAAAAGTTTATCAAAATGATGGCGGTAAAATAGTTTTAGTTAAGCATGTATCGCCTGTTGGCTCACCATTTTTTGAAAAAAATTCTAATGGAGCTCTGATAATCTCAACAATACAAGATAGTTGCAAAAATGCACCAGTCGTTGAAAAAGAGTATGGCAACTCATTTGATGGAACAAATCTTGAAAAAGTACTAAGCGATTTACATTGTACAGATTTAGAGATTTGTGGGATGATGACGCAAAATTGTGTGCTTTTTACAGCTATATCGAATGAAGCAAAAAAGTACAATGTTACAATTTATGAAAAAGGTTGCACTACTGTTTCACCAGTAATACATGCAGTTGCAATCGGTGGATTAAAGCGAATAACAAGCGTTATTTAGCCAACTTTTGTTTACATGTAAACTTCTTACATGTAAACATTTTTATTAATAATATTTATTCAATCAAACTTTTTATATAATACGATTTTATAAATTCGCGAGGTAACTATGTCACAAAATCCACTAAAAAAATTAAACGTGCTTTTCGTCGAAGATGAAGAGTTGATAAGACGTCACATCGTTAAATCTTTAGAATATATAGTAGGAGAGGTAAAAGAAGCATCAAACGGTGTGGAAGCACTAAAAATTTTAAAGTCTTATGAACCTGATGTTGTTATAACCGATTTAGAGATGCCCGTCATGAATGGCATAGAATTTATAAAAAAAATCAGAGAAAAAAATAGCGATATAAATATCATAGTCCTAACAGCTCACTCTTCAAACGAATATCTTTTAGAACTTATAGACATGCATCTTGAAAACTTCATAGTAAAACCTATAAACTTTGACAAAATGATAGATGCACTTGAAAAGATAGAAAAAAAAGTTGCAAATAAAAACACTATAGCAGAACTTCCAGATGGCTACGAGTACAACTTTAACCAAAAGATTTTAACACATAACAATAAAGAGATTTTGCTCTCAAAAAAAGAGATTTTATTTCTTGAGTTACTTTTTAAAAATTCACACAAAGTAATCACTTACAGCGAGATAGAGACTTTTGTTTGGCAAGACTCAGTTATGACTGACAATGCTATAAGATCGCTAGTTAAAACTCTTAGAGCAAAACTTCCAGAAGACTTTGTGGTAAATCTTTCAGGTGTTGGTTACAAACTTGCTTAAAAAACTTTTTATATTACTGCTTTTTTTATCTTCTCAAATATTCTCAAATAGTGGAAACTTTTACAAGATAGATGATGTTGAACTTCTCTCCATAAAAGAGAAAGTAGAAGGCTCACACTTAAAAGTTTATATACCATCAATGCCTTATGCATATATCATGCGACTTATAAATGGAACTCTTGTGATACTTGATAGTTCACATAAAGGTTGGGATTATTACTTAGCATATAAACATGAAAAAGTTGATGACACAACTTATATATTTTGGCTTAGAGAAGATGTAAAGTTTCAAGATGGAACTAGCTTTAATGCTGATTCTGTTGTTGAAAACTTTAGACATTTTCAAAAAGGTGCTTTTACATATACGGATATTCACAATAAATTAAAATCGGTAAAAAAACTGGGTGATTATAAGATTGAGATAAAACTTCACGAGCCTTATGGTATGCTTTTTAACGATTTAGCCCGTATAAATTTTTATACAAGTGAGTATTATAAACAGTATGAATGGTCAAAAAGTATCACGGCGCAAAATACTTATGGAGTTGGACCTTATGGTGCTGGGCCATACATACTAACAGAAGGTTACGCAACTGGATTAGAGCAAAGCGATAAATTGGTATTAAAAGCAAATCCTTACTTTTTTGAAAAAGGTAAACCATATATCGAGACTATAACAATTTATACAAAACTTCCTGTTGATAATGTGATAGATAAAATCACAAATTATGAAGGTGAGATAGATATAGCTCTCATCCCTTTTAACAAAAAAACAGAGATTGTAAACTCAAAATATGCAAAATTAATCACTAGAATTTCAACAAATAATTTTAGTATTCATATAAATCTTATGAAAAAAAACTCTCTACTTAGAGATCAAAAGGTAAGACAAGCATTAAATCAAGCATTAAATCAAAAAAATCTTATAAAATTTTCATATAAAAATGAAGGCATAGAATCACCTCTTGTCTCTTCTACAAACGCTTTTTACGCGAGAGACTTATCAAATTTTTATATCAACAATCCAACTACTTGGTTTAGCGAAGATGAACTACGTAGATTGCTAAACAATTTAGAGTTAAACGTAGTAACACAAGATAGATTTATGTTTTTATGGAAAGGTATAGAGTATCAACTCTCAAAATATGGTGTTTTTCTAAAATATGACATAACTTCAGACGAAAAATATGTGTTTAACAAACTTCTAACAAATAGAGCCAATCACTACGATTGGGATTTACTTATTTGGGGAAATGAGGATTGGTACGGACATCCTTGGACATCTTTTTTTACCATATATACAAAAAATCAGTGGAGTGCTGTAGACAAGGATGATGAGTTGGATAGTAAATTTAGAAATCTTTTTTTATTAGAATATAACGACAAAATGTTCCAACCAACCGTTGATGATATATATAAACATATTCATGAAAAAGCTTATATGTTAGCAATCCCTTCGCCAAATGTTGTTATGGCACTAAACAAAGAGGTGGACTTTATCCCTTCTCCCGTTGCGATTTTTAAACTTTGGGAAGCAAAGATAACTCCTTATCATTGGTCTATAAGAGGAAATACAACTTTGCCAAAAGATAGAGTTGAGAAAGTTTTACCAAAAAAGTTAAATTATGAACAGTTTTAGTATAAGAAGAAAGTTTTTTATCCTTGCATTTATAGGGTTTTTAGCGCTTACCTGTCTTACATGGATTTCTCTTGATTCAAATACTAAAGGTTTTAGCAATCTTTCAAATATGTTTGATGATTTTAAAAAGGTACAAAATCTTCAAAGTAACTTCACAGAACCACTGTATCAATTAAGAGAAGCTACACTTTCACTTATCATGTCTCCAAATGATGATTACAAAAAAAGCGTTGATGAGAAGATTTTGCCTCTCATTGAAAAATTAGATGATAGTTTTGACAACTCCCCTTCAGATACTTATATGTTATGGAAAGAGTACAAAACACTTGTTGAAACAACAAGGATTTACTCTATAAATAACTTCGATGAGGGTGCTTTTACAAATGCAGTTACAAGTGAGAGAGAACAGTTTTATATATTGATAGAAAATATCAATGCCATGCAAAAACAAGGACTTGACGATTCACAAAACACATTTCTTAGTGGCGAGAAAAACTATGAATTTAGTAAATATGTAATCATCATAAGCTCAATCTTTATAAGTTTCATAGCTTTAGTTTTTGGTTCACTCATCATAAGAGGTATTTTAAAATCTTTAGACAAGGTAAAAAGTGGGCTTGATAGCTTCTTTTTATATCTGTCAAAACCAAGAGAGAGTAAAAATAAAACTATTATAGAGTTAGACACAAAAGATGAATTTGGCATCATGGCAAAGGCTATAAACAAACAAGTTTACAACATTCAAACAAGCCTAGAGCAAGATTACGCACTAATCCATGAAGCAACAGCAACCGTTCAAGATTTAAAAGATGGAAAGTTTGGAAAAAGACTACTTTTAGAGGCAAGTTCACAAAGATTAAATACATTAAAAAACGTTATGAACGATATGATTGACAATTTAGAGCACAAGATACAAGAAGAGTTACAAAAACGCACAAATCAAGAAAAACTACTTGTGCAACAAAGTAAACTTGCCTCAATGGGAAATATGCTTGGAAATATAGCTCATCAATGGAGACAGCCATTAGCAGAGATAAATGCCATACTTATGGAAGTTGAAACTATTACAAAATATGATGAGTTAACAGAAGAAAAGTTAATACAAGCTATAAAATCTTGTTATAGAGTAACTGAACATATGTCAAATACAATTAGTGATTTTCAAAATTTCTTTAAGCCAAGTAAAAATAAAGAGTATTTTAGCGTTGAAGAGGCTTGCAGAAAAGCTGTGTCTATCGCTGATGCTTCATTAAAAAAACACAATATTTTGATACTTTTTGATGTAAATAGAGATAGCCAAATACTAGGATATCCAAACGAGTTTTCGCATGCAATCTTAAATATCATCTCAAACGCAAAAGATGCCTTTATAAAAAACTCTTTCATACAAGAGAAAAAAATCATCCTAAATATAAAAACTGGTAAAAAGTTTACTATTATAAAGATAGAAGATACAGCTGGTGGCATAAAAGAAGACATTATAGACAAAATCTTTGACCCATATTTTACTACAAAACATGCAAGACAAGGCACTGGAATTGGGCTTTACATGACAAAAGTTATCATTGAAAATAACATGCACGGTTTTATACATGTAAGAAATACTGACAGAGGCGCTCTCTTTACTATAAAAATTAAATAAATTTTAAAACAAAATTTTATTTGATAAATTTAATATTACACTTTTTTAACACTTTTTCTCCACTAATTTGATTTTTAATATCCTTATAATTAATCCAGCAAAATTAATATAAGGACAATTCATGAAAAAAGTATTTTTCGCCCTACTCTGTTGTTTGGCTATGTTTGCAACAGCGCAAACAAAGTTCATTTCAGAAACTGTAAACGCTTACTCAAAAGCTGATTTAGCAAAATCAGATGGAAAATTGCTTCCAACTACACAGGTTGAAGTTTTAGAAGTAAAAGGCAACAAAGCCAAAGTAAAACTAAGTGGCTGGATGCAAGATGGCGTTGGTAGTATGCTTTACTATGCAAAAGGTGAGAGAATCATCATGGCAGCTTTTGCTAAAAAATCAACTCTTGATACAAAAGTTTTAAAAACCGAAAAAGATAGCGAAGGTAAAACTGACTGGAACGCGGCCGATGTTGTTATGTGGATAGATAACAAAAACATGGTAGATAGCATTGAACCACTCTTTGCTAAAGCAAAATCACTACTTGAAGAACAATGTGGACTTTGCCACACATACCACCCAACTGAAGAATTTTATGCAAACCAATGGCCAGCAACCATCAAAGGTATGAAAGATAGAACTTCTCTTACAACAGAAGAGATGTGGTTAGTTACAGAATACGCACAAAAACACGCAAGAAAATAACATATCTTATAAAGGAGATACAGATGTCAAAACCTATAAATCGTAGGAAATTCCTACAAGGTAGTTTAGTTTTAGCTTCTGCACCAGTTGTGAGTGCATTTGCAAAAGACTCGGAAAAAGTTTTAGTTGCTACAAAAGCAGCTACAAGTAGTGGCATAAAAAATGGCACTATAAATACAGCAGCTCACTGGGGTGCTCTTAGTGTTGATGTGGTAAATGGCAAAATTGTAAAAAGTGGACCTACTATACAAGGCAAACTTTTTAACTCATTGCAAGGCACTGTTGCAGATTGTGTGTACGCGGAAGATAGAATTCGCTATCCAATGGTTAGAAAATCTTACCTTGCAAATCCAGACGATAACAAACCAGAACTTAGAGGTTGTGAAGAATGGGTTAGAATCTCATGGGATGAAGCACTAAAACTTGCTGCAAACCAAATCAAAAAAGCAAGAGAAAAAACTGGTGCAGCAAGCACATTTGCTGGTGCTTATGGATGGAAAAGTTCAGGAAATATGCACAATTCAAGAACACTACTTCATAGATTTATGAACGTTCTTGGTGGATTTGTTGGACACAAAGGCGACTACTCAACAGCTGCTTCACAAGTTATCATGCCTCACGTTATGGGAAGTAACGAAGTTTATGAACAACAAACATCTTGGGAAGTTGTATTAGAAAGCACCGATGTTATGGTTTTATGGGGTATAAATCCTATAGCAACTTTGAAAATTGCTTGGACAAGTACAGATTCAGAAGGTTTAGAGTACTTTAAAAAATTAAGAGATAGTGGCAAAAAAATCATCATCTTAGATCCAACATACAGCGAAACAAGTGAATTTTTTGGTGACAAAGCTGAGTGGATTGCACCTCGTCCAAATACCGATGTTGCTATCATGCTTGCAATGTGCCACACACTATATTCTGAAAAACTACACAATCAAGACTTCTTAGATGATTACACAGAAGGTTTTGATGTATTTAAAGATTATATCATGGGCGTTAGCGATGATAAAATCGTTAAAAATGCAGCTTGGGCTGAAAAAATCTCTGGCATTAAAGCTAGTAAAATAGTTGAACTTGCAAAACTTTTTGCAGCTAACAGAACAATGCTTGCGAGTGGTTGGGGTATGCAAAGAGCTCATCACGGTGAACAACCTCACTGGGCGCTTGTAACTTTAGCTTCAATGCTTGGACAAATCGGACTTGAAGGTGGCGGTTTCAGTCTTGGTTACCACTACTCAAATGCTGGCGTTCCAACTGCAACAGCAGGAAAAATCGGCGGTATTAGCGCATCAAGTAACTGGGGTGTTAAAAACGCTGAAGCAAGCACGGGTAACCTTTCAAGCTTTTATCAAAAAAGTGCTGCGATTACTATTCCAGCTGCAAGAATCGCTGATTTATTGTCAAATCCGGGCAAAACTATAGATTTTAACGGTGCAAAAATCACATATCCAAAAATCGAACTTGTTTACTGGGTTGGAGGAAATCCTTTCCACCATCACCAAGATATCAACAACTTCATCAAAGCTTGGCAAAAACCAAAAACTATCATCGTAAATGAGTTATATTGGACAGCAAGTGCAAGAATGGCAGATATTGTGTTCCCAACAACAACTCCTTATGAGAGAGATGATATAACTATGGCTGGAGATTATTCAAACAAATATATCTATCCAATGAAAAAAGTTGTTGAACCTGAGTTTGAATCAAGAGATGATTATACAATTTTTAGCGAATTATCAAAACTTCTTGGAACATACGATGCATTTACTGAGCAAAAAACTCCTATGCAATGGATTAACGAGTTTTATGATGTAGCTAAAAAACAAGCGGCGGGCTTAAGCGTTGAGATACCAGAATTTAGACAATTTTGGAATGACAATAAACCAGTTGAGTTTGAAAGTTCAATGGAAGCTGATGCTTGGGTAAGACATGCAGATTACAGAGAAGATCCACTTTTAAACCCACTTGGAACTCCATCTGGTAAGATTGAGATTTTCTCACAAACCATAGCAAATATGAATTATGATGATTGTGCTGGACACGTAAAATGGTTTGAGCCAATCGAGTGGCTTGGTATGAAAAACAAACCAGCAGAATTTCACATGGTAAGTCCTCACCCTGCTGAGAGACTTCACTCACAGCTAAACAACACAAGTTTAAGAAATACTTATGAAGTTCAAGGCAGAGAGCCAATCTGGATAAATACAGAAGATGCAAAAGCAAAAGGCATCAAATCTGGTGATGTTGTAAGAGTATTTAATGCTCGTGGCGAAACACTTGCTGGTGCTGTTGTAACTAGCAGAGTTATGAAAGGCGTTGTAAAACTAAGCGAAGGTTCTTGGTATGACCCAATGATGAAAGATGGCAAAATCGGTACAATGTGCAAACATGGTTGCGCCAACCTTTTAACTATCGACATTCCAACTTCAAAACTTGGTATGGGCAACATCGCTCACACAGCTCTTGTAAACATTGAAAAGTTTAATGGAACACTTCCAGAGATTACACTTTTCAAACAACCAAAAATCGTAAAAGCTTAATACTTTTAGGATAACCCCCCTATAAAAAAAGGAGAGAGTTACTCTCTCCTTAAAACTTGTAAACATACTATATTTTTTTTACATGTAACCATCAAACTCCTTCAAATTCAAAAAGCTCTCTTTACATGTAAAAACAATCACAAAACTATTTCAAAAAAACTCTTTTTTTGTAAAATCTTTTTAAATGCCACTTAGCTTAAACATCATCTTAAGTAAAATTAAATAAAATATTTAATTGTAGAAAATAAACAAAAGGAGATACTCCTCATGAGACAGTTCTTTAAAGTTTTTGCTTTTCTTCTAGCTTTAAACTTCACTTTGTCAGCTCAAACAGTCATAGTAGTAGATAGTTCAAACTGGCAAGCACTAATCGGTGGTGCAAGTGATGGAAGCACAGTTGTATTTGACAATGCTTATACAAATCTTTGGACAAATACAGTGATTAATGTAAACAATACACACATTGATGGAAATGGCTCTATCATAAGTGGAAACAATTCTGGTAACAGGATATTTTATGCATCAGGAGACTTTGGAGGTGTATCAAACATCACTTTGACAAATGGTACTGCAAGTGGTGGTGGAGCTCGTGGAGCGATTTATGCTTCGTCTCTCAGTGGAAATATCTCTAACTCAACCTTTACAAGCAACACTGCAGGTTATGGTGGAGCGATTGCTGCTTCAACTTTTAGTGGAACTATCTCTGATTCAACATTTATAAACAACACTGCAAGTTCTAATGGTGGAGCGATTTATGTTTCAACTTTAAGTGGAAACATCTCTAACTCAACATTTACAAACAACACTGCAAGTGGAAGCATTTATGGAGGTGGAGCGATTTCTGCTACTTATTTATATGGAACTATCTTGGGTTCAACATTTACAAACAACACTGTAAATGGAACTTATGGTTCTGGTGGAGCGATTTATGTTAGAAATGATTTAAGTGGAAATATCTCTAATTCAACATTTACAAATAACACTGCAAGTTTTGGTGGAGCGATTTATGCTAATACTTTAAGTAGAAATATCTCTAACTCAACCTTTACAAGCAACACTGCAAGTAATCGAGGTGGAGCTATTTGGGCTAATACTTTAAATGGAAATATCTCTAACTCAAACTTTACAAACAATCAAGCAAACAATCAAGGTGGAGCGATTTATGTTGGTACTTTAAGTGGAAATATCTCTAACTCAAACTTTACAAACAATCAAGCAAACGATCAAGGTGGAGCGATTTGGGCTGGAACTTTAAGTGGAAATATCTCAGATTCAACATTTACAGGAAATAATGCAACTTATGGTGGAGCGATTTATGTTTATGATGATTTAAGTGGAAATATCTCAAATTCAAACTTTACAAACAACAATGCAAGTGGTATAGCCGCTAGTTCTGGTGGAGCAATTTATATTGGTAACAACTTTATTGGCGATATTGCAAATTCAATTTTTACAAACAACACGGCAATGCGTGGTGCAATATTTATTAAAAACATGAATGGTACTATCTCAAACTCTACATTCGAAAGTAACTACGCCTCTTCAAGCTCTCAAGGTGGTGGTGCTTTGTTTATAGATATAGCTTATGTTGATAGTGCTATCTTGAATTCAACTTTTATAAATAACACTGCAAATGTTTCTGGTGGGGCGATTTATATTAATAGCGTATTAAATGGAACTCTCTCAAATTCTAATTTTAAAAACAACAAAGCAAACAATCAAGGTGGAGCGATTTATACTGCTAACAATTTTGATGGAAATATTTCAAATTCAACCTTCATAGAAAACAATGCAAGTGCTGGTGGAGCGATTTTTGCACAAAACAACTTCACTGGAATTATCGATAATTCAACCTTCACAGAAAACACAGCAAATTCTGGTGGAGCGATTTATATTAATGGCAATTTAAATGGAACTATCTCTAATTCAAATTTTACAAATAATAGTGTTGGTGGTAATGGTGGAGCGATTTTTGCTAGTACTTTAAGTGGCACTATCCAAAACTCTATCTTTGTAGGAAACAATGCAGCTTGGGGTGGAGCGATTAGGGTTGCAACTTTAAATGGAACTCTTTCAAATTTAACATTTATAAATAACACTGCAAGTGGCTCTTATGGTTCTGGTGGGGCGATTTATGTTTGGGGAAATACAAGTGCTTCGTTTGATAATGTACTATTTTCTGGAAATAATGCAACTATTAGTGGTGGTGCTTTGTATTTTGGTGCAAATTCAGGAAATGTTTTAAATGGAACTATCTCAAATTCTAATTTTAAAAACAACAAAGCAACCAATCAAGGTGGAGCGATTTATGTTGATACTTTAAATGGAAATATTTCTAATTCTAACTTTACAAACAACACTGCAACGCATGGTGGAGCGATTTTTGCTAGTACTATCAGTGGCACTATATCTAACTCAACATTCACAAACAATAACGTAGGAGGTCATGGTTCTGGTGGAGCGGTTACTGCTACAACTTTCAATGGAACTATCTCTAACTCTAGCTTCACAAACAATAGTGCAATTGGAACTTATAGTTCTGGTGGAGCGATTTATATTTCTGGTATTTTAAGTGGAAATATCTCAAATTCAAGATTTTCAAATAATAGTGTCACTTTTCGTGGTGGAGCGATTTATGCTACAACTTTAAATGGAACTATCTTGGGTTCAACATTTACAAACAACACCGCAAGTTCTGGTGATGGTGGAGCGATTTATGTTTTTAGTAATTTTACTGGAGTTATCTCTAGTTCAAACTTTACAAATAACAGAGCAAGTTATAGTTCTGGTGGGGCGATTTATATTGATGACACTCTTGATGGAAATATTTCTAACTCAACCTTTACAAACAACAGAGCAAGTATTTATGGAGGAGCGATTTATGTTGATACTTTAAATGGAAATATTTCTAATTCTAACTTTACAAACAACACTGCAAGTTCTGGTGGGGCGATTTGGGCTACAACTTTAAATGGAACTATTTCAAACTCAACTTTCACAAACAACAATGCAAGTTATCATGGTGGAGCGATTTATATTAATACTTTAAGTGGAAATATTTTAAATTCAATATTTACAAACAATACAGCGAATGAATATGGTGGAGCTATTTATGTTTATAGTAATTTAAATGGAAATATCTTGGATTCAACATTTACAAATAACACTGCAAGTTTTGGAGGAGCGATTTATGCTGGAACTTTAAACGGAAATATTTCCAACTCTACTTTTACAAACAACAAAGCAACTTCTGGTTATGGTGGAGGAGCGATTTATGCTGAAACTTTAAGCGGAACTATCACAGATTCAACTTTTACAAACAATACTGCAAGTAGTTCTGGTGGAGCGATTTTTGTTAATAGTAATTTAAATGGTACTCTCTCTAATTCTAACTTCATAAATAACACAGCAAATTCTGGTGGAGCAATTTTTACTGGTACTATAAGTGGAAATATCTCTAACTCAACTTTTACAAATAACACTGCATATGGGAGCAGTTATGGAGGTGGAGCGATTAGGGCTGGAACTTTAAGTGGAAATATCTCTGATTCAACATTTACAAACAACGCTGCAAACAGTGGTGATGGTGGAGCCATATATGCTACAATTTCTAACTTTATCATAAGTGCAAGTGATGGACAAACATCTCTCTTTGCAAATAATACAGCAGGAGGAGCGGCTAACTCTATCTATACATTAGGAGGAAATATCACTATCCTTACAGAAGGAAATGGGGTTGTAGATATGCAAGATCCTTTTCTTGCAGAGGTTTATGACTATTATGGTGGTTTTTCCATCTCAAAAAATGGAACAGGTACTTGGTATCTTGGAGGAGACAATATTGTAACAGATTATTATGGTTCTGGTTCTATCTCTTCTTCTTTTACTATCAACGAAGGAACACTTTACCTTTATGGAACAGATGATAATGCTAGTGGAGGAAGTGGAAACATAACTCTTAACTCTTATGGTTCTAACCAAAACTCAACCTTTAATCTTATGTCAAACACTACTTTAATAGCAGGTGGAGACAATGTTATAAATATTGTAAGCAACTCAGGTTCAAATGCCTCTTCACATCTTTACAATAATTCAACCATTTCTGGAGGAAGCGGAAATACATCTTTACATGTAAATAGTGATAATGGAACATTTATATATGGAACAATAAATCTAAATGCAAATAGTGTTCACGATAACTTTACTCTAGTTTCATCTTTAAGTGGTGATGGTGGAATCGTAAAGATTGGAAATGGAACTCTTTATCTAACAGAGGCAAACTACTACAATGGTTCAACTCTAATCGATGAAGGAAAACTAAACATAATAACACTTGGAAGTATAAATAGTTCAAGCAATGTAACTATAAACACAAATGCAACTTTAGAACTCTACACAGGAGGTAACACTACCTTCACAAATGAGCGTTATGGAGATGGAACTCTGTTTGTAAGTTTAGATGACAGTTCAAACACATTCTCCTTTGCAAACTCTTCTCAAATAAGTGATAGTTATAGTGGAACTCTTGAATTAGAACGTGCTACTTATAACTTAAACAGTTCAGGTATTGAAGCTTTAAGTAATGCAACTCTACAATTAAATACAAACTCTATTGCAATAGTTTCAAGCAATGAGACTAAACTAAATGCTTTAACTATTAATGGTGGAACACTTGATGTAACTTTCCTAACAGATACTATAGTACCTAAGATATTTCAAATAGGTGATTTAAATATTACAGGCAATAGTGGAACTGTAATTCTTGATAATGTATCAAGCACACTTGAAACAGATTTAACATTATCAAATGGTGCAAACTTTTATGACTTTGGAAATAGTAGCTCATCTTATCAATACCAAATTGTATCAGCTGATACAATAGTAGAAGGTTCATATAATCAACTGAGTATAACTCACAGTAATGGTTCTTCTTTTAGTAACTATACTCAAACATCAAACATTACTGATGGTTTAGATACCATTGGAGAGGCAACACTTGGAGTAACAGCTACAACCTTAAACAATGCTACTCATAAAGGTGTATATGTTGGCTATGGATTAAAAGAACTTGAAGCATATAGTGGTTACTTGGTTACTATAAACTCAACCAATGCAAATGGTTCAGTATTAAATGCAATTCTTAGTGGTGATGGTGGATTTATCTTTTCTGGCAATCAATCAACCTTTGTTGGAAATGCTAACTCAAACTACACTGGAAGTACTTACTTAAAAGATTTAGCAAATGTAACAGCACTATCAAACAATATCTTTGGTAAAACAGACAATCTTATTCTGACAAGTGATACAGTATTTAACTTAGATACTTTTACACAAAGTTTAACAAACGTAACAAATGCTGGGCTTATTGATTTACAAGATGGTTCTCTTCTTTTAAGCAATCTATACAGTAATGGAACTCTTGATACAAGTAGTGGTACTTTAAGTGTAAATGAAACTGCAAACATCACAGGAGTATTAACTGGCAGTGGTGATATATATGAATGGTACATCATTCATAGTTGATGGTAATGGTTCAAGCTATGCTGGTAACTTTAGTTTAAATAGTGGAACACTGATTGTTGGAACTTCAAACGATTCTGCCTCTTCTTCTATCTTTGGTGGAGATGTAAATACTGCTTCAAATACAATAGTTACTGGATATGGAAATATAAGTGGTAATTTAACACTTAACAATAATGCAGCTTTACTTCTTTTATCTGACAATGCAAATGATAATTTGTATGTAAATTCTTTAACACTAAATGATGGAAGTATCATAAACACAAACTACACTTTAACATCACTAAGCAATAACTCACTTCCACTTATGAATGTAAATACACTAAATGTAAGTGGAGATGTATCTTTACTGCTAAATACAAACATTACAAATCTTGATACAAATATCAATAATGTAAACTCAACCAATCTATATGATTATGGAAACAGTAGCTCTTTAGTTCAATACCAAGTGATAAATGCTTCAATGGTTGGTATTGGAGCAAACACTCAAGTAACACTTAAAGATTTAGATGGAAATACATATAGCAACACAGATGCTTTAGTATATTATGATTTAACTGACAATGTAGGAAGAGTATCATTTGATATACTATCTACGGTACAAACTAATGGTATTTATGTTGGTTATGGATTAACAGAGATAGAGGCATTTAGTGGTAAAACAGTTACTCTAAACTCTACAAATGCATCTGGTAATATACTAAATGCTAAACTCACAGGAGATGGTTCATTTACCTTTACAGGTAACCAATCAACC
>JBKECC010000025.1:0-10219 GCA_047974135.1 Campylobacteraceae bacterium
TTTCATACATTTGAGAATATGTGTCACTAACCAAGAGTGAATTTTCATAATTTTGAAAATTTTCTGCCTCAAGTGGGAGATGAACCATATTAAACTTTGCATATTTTACATATTTATTTGAGTTTGGGCTATCTTTTGAAGGAGGTAAAAATGATGGCGTAAGTTTAAGTGGAATGCTGTTTATCTCATCTATTTGACTTTTAAAAACTACATCGTCTATCACTAGAACAAGATATGGTTTTTTCCCACCTTTTGGCGGAACAACGGTTGTATTTACAGCCACTGTCACTGTCTCGTTTTTAGCTACCTGAGTTGTTTCGTTTTTTGCAACGATTAAAGTTTTGTTTGACTCAGTAGCGGTTATATTTGTTGTGTTTTTCTCTATTTCAGGTATTTTTGCAACTGAAGGTATTGTTGTGTTTTTCACTTCAATCTTTGGAGTTACTTTTCTGTTTTCAAGATAATAAAACAATGAACTTGAAAACCCTATAAATACAACTAAAACAAGTGCACAGACGATTAAAATATTTAACTTTGATATAGGTTCTTTTTTAGGTTGTCTAGTAGTTCTACTTCTTGTAGTTGTAGTTTTTCTTGTTGTAGGTTTTTTAGTAGCCTCTTTTTTTCTTGGCTTTGTTGGTTTTTTTTCGTTCAAATATACGCCTAAAGTTGTTTTTTACATGTAAAAGAAATTAGAGCGAATTCGCTCTAATTTTTGTATTAATTTTTGTCTTTATTGATAATTTTACCAGCACTAATCCAAGGCATCATGCTGCGAAGTTTTTTACCAGTTTGCTCTAAAAGAGAGTTTTCTGTATTAGCGCGCTCAGCGTTCATTCTTGTATATCCAGCTTTTCTCTCTAAGATAAAATCTTTAGCAAACACGCCGTTTTGAATCTCTTTTAAGATTTGTTTCATAGCTTTTTTTGACTCACAAGAGATAACTCTTGGACCACTTACATAATCACCATATTCAGCTGTATTTGAGATAGAGTATCTCATATCACCAATTCCACCTTGATACATCAAATCAACTATAAGTTTTAACTCGTGTAAACATTCAAAGTATGCCATTTCAGGCTCATAACCAGCTTCTACAAGTGTTTGGAAACCTGCTTCAACTAAAGCTGTAACGCCGCCACAAAGAACTGCTTGCTCACCAAAAAGGTCTGTTTCGGTTTCATTTTTAAATGTTGTTTCAATAATACCAGTTCTTCCACCACCGATAGCACTTGCGTAACTTAATGCAACTGTTTTTGCATTTCCACTATAGTCTTGGTGAACAGCTATCAAATCAGGAATTCCTCCACCGTTTTTAAACTCATTTCTAACAGTGTGTCCTGGAGCTTTTGGAGCTATCATGATAACATCTACATTTTTTGGAGGAACGATTTGTCCGTAGTGAATATTAAAACCATGTCCAAAAGCGATAGCATTTCCTTCCTTTAAATTTGGTCTAATTTCAGCTTCAAAAACATCAGCTTGAAGTTCATCAGGAAGTAAAATCATAATAACATCAGCCGCTTTTGTAGCATCTGCTACGCTTAAAACTTTAAAGCCTTTTGCTTCAGCTTTACTCCAAGAATTTCCACCTTTTTTAAGACCAACTATCACTTCTACGCCACTATCTCTTAAGTTTTCAGCGTGAGCGTGTCCTTGGCTTCCAAAACCAATCATTGCAACTTTTTTCTTTTTGATAACGCTTAAATCACAATCTTTATCGTAGTAAACTGTAATCGCCATAATATCCCCTTTTATTAAAACTAAAGATTGCATTTTAGCAACAATTGACTTAGCTTGTTCTTTTAAAAAAATAAGGTTAAGTTACAAAAGATATAATTGTCTTTTTTACATGTAAAGGATTAAAGCTCATGAGCATCATAGAAAACTTTCTCTTATCACTAACAACTGGGCTTAAAAGTGCTGATATCCCAAATGATTACAAACAAACCGTAACGGATTTATTTCATAAAAAAGTATTAAAATTAAGTAGCGATATATATAAACTTGACTCAAATTACCGTGTTGGAAAACTTGATGTATCGTACAATGGAACTGGATATCTAGACGTTGTTGATGGCGAAAAATCAAGAAAAGATTTACTCATAGAACCAGAGGATTTGCAAGGGGCATCAAAGGGCGATTTTGTAGCAGTTAAAAGAGTTTTTGCAAAAAATGGAAGACAAAAAGCAAAAGTTATCTATGTCATACAAAAAGGCTTTACAACCATAGTTGGCTACACAAAAGAGATAAATAAAAAAACAGTGGTTGTAAACATAAAAACAGCACTTCCTGTAACTGTTTTATCAACTGAAAAATCACTCAAACAACTTCCATTAAACACTGTTTTAAAGATTGACAATGTAACTTCAAATATAACTGAAGTTTTAGGCGTTTTAGATGATCCAAAAGTAGATGAGAAGATATCTTTAGCACTTTACAATAAGGTTGAGTTTTTCTCGCATAATGCAGAGGAAGAAGCAAAAAGTTATGGTGATTTTGTAGATAAAAGCATGTATCCAGATAGACTTGATTTAACACATCTTGATTTTTGTACCATCGACCCGCCTGACGCAAAAGACTTTGATGATGCTATATATTTTGATGAAGAAGAAAATGCACTTTATGTTGCCATTGCCGATGTTAGCGAATACGTGCAACCTTTTGGCTTTATAGACAAAGAAGCTTATGATAGAGGTTTTTCTATATATTTTCCGCACAAATCGATACCTATGTTACCAAGAAGTTTAAGTGAAAATATTTGCTCCTTAAAACCAAACGAAGATAGACTTACCTTTGGCTTTAAAATGTTTATAGACAAAAGCTCTCTTGAAGTGGTACGTGCAGAACTTTTTAATGGAATTATCCACTCAAAAAGAAGATACACGTATGATAAAATCGATGAATTTTTAAGTGGAAACTTTAGCGTGAAAGACTCGGTTGATGATAAAATCTTAAAATGGCTACTTCCCCTAAACAAACTTGCAAATAGACTTCGCAAAAAAAGACTTATAAATGCTTTTGAGTTTCGTTCAGACGAGATAAGGATGGTTGTTGATGCAGAGCAAAACGTTATAGGCTCCAAAGTAGAAATTGAAACAGCTTCACATTCGTTAATCGAAGAGTGTATGCTTTTAGCAAACAAAAGTGCAGCAAAGAGGATAGACTTTGGTATTTTTAGAACTCATGAGCCTCCTTCATTTGAAAAAATCCAAACGCTTCTTGATGAACTTGCCATGATTGGCATAGAAGTTCCTTTTTCACCAGAACTTCCAAACCTCATAAGAAGCATTCAAAAAATCGCCGATGAATTAAACATAAGAGCGGATGTTGATAAACTAATCATAAAAAGCCAAAAACAAGCCTCTTATACGCCTAAAAATTTTGGGCATTTTGGTTTAGGTTTCGACATATATTCACACTTTACTTCACCTATTAGAAGATATAGTGACTTAATACTTCACAGACTTTTAAAAGCTGGGCTTAGTAACGATGAAAAAAGTGCAAAGTTTCAACTCTCATCCATCGAAACAGCTTGCGAAAAGATAAGTGAGTTAGAGCGTGAAAGCGATAAAGTAGCTTATGATTATATGGATAGAAAATTTGCAAGATGGGCAAAAGATAACATCATGAACAGTTTTGTCTGCATAGTTACAGAAGTCATAAAAACGCCAATCGCAAAGCTTGATGACAAGTTAAAAGGTGCTAGAATATTTTTAATGAATGACGACGTTGAACTTTTTGAGAAAGTTATGGTTAGCATCGTTGAGAGCGATATAGCCTCAACAAAGATAATCGGCAGAGTTGTAAAAAGGTTGGATTAAAACAATGTATAAAAGAGAGTTTGACGCGTTAGTATCTTCCAAAAAACTGCCAAATTATATGCTTTTGTATGGAGCTTGCGAGTATCAAATACAAATAGCAGAAGATGAAATTTTGAACTTTTGGGGCAAAGAGGGAGTTTTAAAGTTTTATTTTGATGAGTATGATTTCAAATCTGCACGTGCTTATCTTTCCCAATCGTCTCTTTTTGGAGATCAAAACACACTTATATTAAAAGTTGAAAAATCTCCACCAAGCAAAGAGATAGAAGCATTAATAGAGCTTTGCAACAAAAATGATATAAACAATCTTTTGCTTGTATTTTTTGGAGATGATGCAAAGGCAAAAACTCTGATAAAGCCTTTTGGCAAAAACTTTGTACGATTTTTCAAGCCAAACCTAAACGAAGCTCTTACCTTTTTACATGTAGAAGCAAAAAAGATAAATCTAAATATAAGCAACTTTGCTTTGCAGCATCTCTACACAACGCACAATGAAAATCTATCATTTTCAGTAAATGAGTTAGAAAAATTAGCTCTTTTAAATAAGGAAATTTCAGTAAAAGATATAGACAACCTTGTTTGCGGAATGGGTGAAGTTAGTATTGAAGATTTTATAGTAAAGCTTTTAGATAAAAAAGATATCGTGCAAATGTATAAAAGTATAAATGAAAATGGAAGTGTTGATGAGATAAGACTTATAAACTCCCTCCAATCATACTTGGCTGGGCTTTTTGCTTTTCACTCTTACATAAAACTAAATGGCAATTTTGATGCTTTGAAGATTTTAGGATATCCGCTTCCGCCACAACTTGCAAAACAAAGAGCCGATCAAAGCATAAGATTAAAACTTGATACTTATTCAAAACTTTTTACCATTTTAGTTAATACTGAGTATGAACTAAAAACAAACTCACATATCGACAAAAACAGTCTTCTTATAGCAACTTTTTTAGAACTGCAAAGAGCTTTAAATTGATTTAATAAAACTTCAAAGTAAATTGTTGTAAAATCACGCCCTATTCTGCAAAAAATCAGGATATCCTTACTCTTTGCAACAAGTGCGAAGAGTTACAAAAACCACAAGGAGTAAAGATGCGACATTATGAGTTGCTATTTGTTTTACGCCCTACTCTAACAGAGGAAGAGGCAAAAGCTAAAGTTGACTTCATCAAAGAAGTTTTAGAAAAAAATGGTGCAGAAATTGCAGCTATCAACAATATGGGCACAAGAAAATTGGCTTACAAAGTAAGAAAATTTGAGCGTGGATTATATACAGTTATCTATTTCAAAGCCCCTACAGATGCTATCGCTGAATTAGAGCGTATTATACGTATCAATGAAGAAATTATCAAATTCTTAACAGTAAAATTTGAAAACAAAACTGAAGTTGCTCACTGGGAAAAAACAGTTGCAAGCGTAAAATCAGGCGGTAAAAAAGAAGCTTCTACTAAAGAAGTTGAAAAAGAAAAAGTTGCTGAAGTAGTTGGCGAATAAAAACTCTTCAAAAATCGATTAAGGATTTAAAATGTTTAATAAAGTGATTTTAGCTGGGAACTTAACAAGAGACCCTGAACTTAGATATCTTCCAAGCGGAAGTGCTATATGTTCAACAGGCATCGCGACAAATCGTCGTTTCAAAAAAACTGACGGAAGTTCTGGCGAAGAAGTTTGTTTTATTGACATTACATTTTTTGGAAGAACTGCGGAGATTGCAAATCAGTATTTGAAAAAAGGTAGTAAAGTTTTAGTTGAAGGTAGATTGAAACTTGATACTTGGAATGACCAAAGCGGACAAAAAAGAAGTAAACACTCTATAACTGTTGATACTTTGCAAATGCTAGACACAAGAAGTGGAACATCTACAAACGAAGATGCGAGTTATGGCGATGATTCATATAGTGGCGGCTCATCATACCAAGGTGCCTCTTCATCAAATACAAACAGTGCAAAACCAGCTCCAAAACAAAATAACAATATCCCTGAAATCGACATAGACGAAGATGAGATACCATTTTAGATAAAACAAAGAAGGACAATAAAAATGGCTGAAAAAAGAAAATATTCACGCAAATATTGCAAATATTGTGAAGCAAAAGTTGAATTTTTAGATTATAAAGATACAAAAATGTTGAAACACTCTCTTTCAGAGCGTTTTAAAATCATGCCAAGACGTTTAACAGGAAACTGCAAAAAACATCAAGAGATGGCAGAAGCTGCAATCAAAAGAGCAAGACAAACTGCTTTGATTCCATACATAGTGGATACTCAAACTGTTGTTGCTAACCCTTTTGAAAATCTATAAATAAAAAACACTTTTACATGTAAGAATTTCTTACATGTAAAATCCTCAAATAATCTCAATTTTTACAAATACTCACTTAACACTTTAGAATTTAAATATTTCTTTTTTATGCAAGTGCTTCAAAGCATTTATAGTTTTGTGCAATCAATTTTACTGAAATTCGCTATATACAATAAATAAGGATGGTTTTAAAAAAATTGCTAAAAGTAGTATATTTTGCAACTCAATAAAAACATTTTGGTGGTTAAACTATAACCGCTCAACCACCAAAATAGTTAAAACTTAACCTCAAAATCTACATAGAAATTTCTACCTGTTCCAACTCTGCTTATACTTGCTACACTATTAGCATTTATATATTTTTTATCAAAGATATTATTTACACCAAAATTAATAGTAGTTCCATGTAAAAAAGGAATTTCACTTTTTTTAATGGTCCATTTCCCCTTAAAGTTTGCTATAGTATAAGGTTTATCTACGTATTTATAATAAACTCCTCCAGAAGTTATGCCCTTAGGATTTTGGTTCGGCTTAAACCAGTGATTAATATCTGCGGCAAAATTTAAATTACTCATTATGTCATAACCAACTTGGACTCTAATTTTGTCAGCAAAAGATTTTATATTTTCTTTTGTTTTTTTATCTTTTAGGCTTAAATGTTCATAGCTTCCATAAAATGAAAAATCCCCTATAAAATAGTTAGTAGCTATCTCATATCCACTTCTTTTAGCTTCATTAACATTTTGATACTGTGCATAAAAGTTTGATACAGGCGGAGTTCCAAGTTCTGGTAATGATTTTATACTTATCATATCTTTGATTTTTCCATTAAAATACATAAATTTAATGTTAAATGAATCATCATCACTTAATATTCCATGATCTACAAAAGCAAATCCAACTTCATATTCATCTGCTGTTTCTGCTTTTAGATCAGGGTTTGGCAGATAATAGTAATTAATATTTAAAGCTCCGGTTGATGAAGTTTCATGAGGGGTTGGACCTCTAAAACTTTGTGAGTAGCCTGCTAAAAGTGTCAACCTATCAAACAAAGTATATCCTAAAGCCACGCGTGGTGAAAATTTACCATCATCATAATCAGTTGTACCTGGTTTTTTAATAGATCTGTCAAATTTATCATATCTACCACCAAGAGTTAACTCTAAATTTCCCATACTCATAACATCTTGGATATAAAATCCCCAATCTTTATATGAATTTGGCATAGAACCAAAATTAGACAAAGAACCGTTTAAAAGATACAGTGCATCTTCTTTTCTATTTTGGTAGTCGATTCCTGTTACTAAATTGTGTTTTATAAAACCTGTATCAAATTTGGCTATGTTTTTAATCTGAACACCCCATCTTTCATCTTCATTGGAATATCTAAGATTAGTTGTTGCTGTTGTATATCCTCTATCGTACTCTGCTTTAGTTTTATAAATTTTAGCATATAGATTTAGCCAAGATATATCATAAGGATTATATTTATAATCAAGCACATAATCTCTTTGTGTAAGTTCGCCTATGACAAAAGGATTGCCATTATTGTAAAGAGTTTGCCAAAATGTTTCCAAATCCTCTTTAAAATCAAAAACTGAAAAAGTAAGTCTTTGTTCTTCACTAATATCAACACCTAATTTAAAAAATGCCGTTTTTATAACCTCATCATTAATTGACTTTGGATAGTTTGTAGTTCCTCCATCTGGATACTTCATGTTTCCATATTCGGCTCTTTTTCCATACAACAATATATCAACTGGAATTTGATCGAATTTACCATAAGCAGCTCCTCTAGTGCTACTCATATGGTTTGATTCAAATCTTTGACCTATCATAAATCCATAGCTTTCACCATCTCTTAAGAAGTCTTTTGCATCTTTTGTTTGCATTCCTACAACACCTCCTATTGCACCACTTCCGTAGAGTATAGATGATGCTCCCTTAACTACTTCAACTCTTTTTAATATATCACTATCTGTTCTAAAAGTTGAAATCAAATTAGAATATAAACTTGCACTTCTTGGAACCCCATCTTGTGTAATTATAACTCTATCTTCACTTTGATAACCAAAACCACGAATAGTAAAATAGTTTCCAATTTGCCTACCGTTATCGACACCTGTATCAATTCCAGGTATGTTGGTTATAGAATCAATTATGTTAGATTCTGACTTTAGTTGATCCGCTTCTAAAATACCAACAGAACCAGGATATAAAAGTGAATTCACCTCGTTTCTGTTTGCCACAACCGTTATTGTGCTTAGAAGAACTTCATCAGGCTTTTTTGTCTTATTGTCCTTAACCTCATCTTTGGCACTAGAAAAAGTACAAAGTGAGGCTATAAGAACAACAGATAAGCATATATTTCTTTTGCTGCCCATAGTTACCTCCAAAAAAAATTTATAACATATTATCAAATCATTATTTAATTTTAAATTAATAACAATTATCATTATCTATTGTTATTTATATGTTAAATTATATTGTCATTTTGCGCTATATTTAAAAGTTACATAAAGAGTAAAAATAATCATTTTATTTTTACTTGCCTTATTATATAATCACAGCTATTTTTTAAAATATTTATAACAAAAGAGACAAATTGCTACTTAAAAGATTAGAAAACCTACCTACTGGAAAATTTCACTACCGTATTCTAGTGCTTGCTGGTTTTGGATGGATGTTTGATGCCATGGATACTGGACTTATCTCCTTTATCTTACCTGTTTTAGGAAAAGAGTGGAGCTTAAACGCTGGTCAAATGGGTATGATTGGTAGCGTTGGACTTATCGGTATGGCACTTGGAGCTATTCTCTCTGGCACTATCGCTGACAAGATAGGTCGCAAAGTTGTTTTTTCTTTAACCTTACTTTTATACAGTATAGCAACTGGTTTATGTGCTTTGTCTTGGAGTTATGAATCGCTTTTGGTATTTCGTTTTTTCGTGGGTTTTGGACTTGGTGGAGAGTTACCTGTTGCAGCTACTTTGATGTCTGAGTATGCACCGACAAAACTTCGCGGTAGATTTATGGTTTTGCTTGAGAGTTTTTGGGGAGTTGGTTGGATTTTAGCTGCTTGTATTGCATATCTTTTTATACCGATTTATGGTTGGGAATTGGCTTTTGTTATCGGTGCATTGCCTGCTTTTTATGTTTTTGTTATCCGCAAAGGTATACCAGAATCAGTCCGTTATCTCTTAAGTAAAGGTCGCAAAAAAGAAGCAGAGGAGATTGTTTTAGCACTAGAAAAAGAGACTGGCATAACTCCAATTCTAACAAAAGAAGAAGTTACATGTAAAGATGAAAACTCTTTAAAGATGACGCTTTCATCGCTTTGGTCAGGAAAGCTAGCAAAAAGAACATTGATGTTATGGATAGCGTGGTTTGGCATCGTTTTTACATATTATGGTATTTTTATATGGCTTCCTTCTCTTGTGTACAATCAAGGTTTTACTTTTATCAAGACTTTTGAGTATGTTTTAATCATGACTTTTGCGCAACTTCCGGGTTATTTTGCTGCTGCTTGGCTTGTTGAAGTAATTGGCAGAAGGTACACACTTTCTTCATTTTTACTTTTAACTGGTGTTGCTAGCTGGTTTTTTGGACAAGCCACTTCCGCTGAAGCTATCATCTTTTGGGGGTGCTTTATGTCTTTTTTTAACCTTGGAGCTTGGGGCGTTATATATACTTACACACCTGAACTTTACCCTACTTCCATAAGAGCATTTGGAAGTGGATGGGCTGCTGGAGTTGGGAGAATTGGTGGTATGCTAGCACCACTTTGTGTTGGAATTTTTTTAGATAAAGGTTGGCAAACCGATATGATTTTTTATATGTTTGCTGTCATTTTGTTTGTTGTATCGATAGTTATATTTGTTTTAGGTATAGAGACAAAACAAAAGAGCTTGGAGAGTATATAAAGTTGACATATAAGAATATAAACTAACCGTTTAGCCCTTCAACCAAAACAATCTCATCATTTTGAAGTTTTTTAAGCTCATCCGTAAAACCACTTTTGCTAAAAAGTATAAAGTGCTTTACTGGAAAGTTACTATCTATATCAAGAGCTTTATTTTTTAAATCAGTTAAGA
>JBKECC010000066.1:0-44708 GCA_047974135.1 Campylobacteraceae bacterium
TAATGTAAATATAAATAATAATTTTAAAATTGAATATTTTTTATCTTTTGATGATTTTTCTTTCACTGCTAATGTAGAATAATTGTTTATTTTATCTATTTTTTTTTCTATGTTCTCAGTCCCATAGTCAAATATAAAACTTTTTGTTTTTTTTATTTTTCCATCAACCTGAATTGATTCATGAACGAGTTTTTTATTATAAAAACCTCTGCTCCTTCTAAAAAATCTAACTCTTCTGTTATATTTTAAAAACTTGGTTTTAATGTCATAATTATGTTTTGCAGATATTGGGATATCAAGCCCATCAACATTATCATCTTTTATAACTTCTTCTATCTCTTTTTTTAGTTCATTGGTCAACTCTTCATCTGCATCTAAGTTGAGTACCCACTCGTTTTTACATAAATTTTTTGCAAACTCTTTTTGTGCACTAAACCCAAGCCACTCTTGATAAAATATCTTATCAGTATACTCTTTCACAATCTCAAGAGTTTTGTCTGTGCTGCCACTATCAACCACTATAATCTCATCAAACTCTTTTATGCTTTCAAGCACTCTCTTAATATGTTTTTCTTCGTTTTTACAAATAATATATACGGAAGCTTTTATGCTCAAAACTTATTCCTTATTTTCATGGTTTTCAAATAAAAATCAAAAAAATTCTCTGTACCAAGTATACCTATTCTTTCTATCTCAAATTGTTTATCTTTCTTAAAGACTCCTCTTTTTACCAAAACCGCACTTGTAAAACCAGCATTTTTTACTAAATCTATAATTTCGTTATTATACTTTCCATATGGGTATGCAAAAGTTTTGCACTCTTTATTGCAAAGATTTTCAACTGATTTTTTTGAATTTTCTATCTCTATTTTTGCTTCTTTGCTAGATATAATATTTAAGTTTTTATGGGTTAAAGTATGAGCCCCGAACTCAACAAGTCTGCTGTATTGCATTAGTAAAATATCTTCTTTATTTAAAAGCTTGTCAAAGTTTTTATCCTCAAACTTTTCCCAATCATTCAAAATTTTATCACTAACAAGATATATCGTTGCTTTAAAGTTGTATTTTTTAAGCAAATCAAAGGCATTAGTAAAATTATTTAAGTAACCATCATCAAATGTTATAGCAAAAGATTTTTCTGGTAAATTATCTACTTCAACCAATTCACCAACAAAGAAACTTCTCCAGCCATTTTTATTTAGCCATTCCAATTGCTTTTCAAAATCCTCTTTTTTTACTCTCCACTTATCTCGTCTTTTATTGCCCAAATGACTATCTATAGAGTGATACATATAAACTCTTGGATATTTTAAATCTACATTTTTTCGCCACCAATTAAATCTAAGAGAAATGTCAAAAAATAAAACAAAAGATAAAATTAAAAATATACTCATTTGCAAAAACTTTTAGAAATAAAATCATGAAAATATATTTTAGTTTTATCATATAGCTTTACAAAACTATCAAATCCGTTATTTGAATAAAAGTCTATCCTTTCTCTATTGTTGATAATATTCTTTAGAGCCTGTGCCAATATTTCTGGAGTATTTTCACATAGCACCAAATCATCATCTGTAAAAAACTCATAAATTGTCTCTGTTTTCATGGTAACAACTGTTTTTTTACATGCTAATCCTTGATAAACCTTATTTGGCACAACAGAGCTTGCCTTTTTACTTTTTCCAAAAACTCCTAAAATTATCTCATTTTCTCTTATTTTATTTGCCAATTCTGCTTCTTTTATAAACTCTCCATCCATCTTTACATGTAAAAGATTTAAACTTTTGTGTAATTTTTTCATATCATCAAAAATTTGTCCATTTCCAACGATTTCTGCCTCAAATGCTACATTTTCATTTTCTAAAATAGAAAAAGCTTCTAAAATTGTGTCAATACCGTGAAGCGGGGAGAACGAGCCATAAAAAAGTATTTTTGTAACAGAATTTTTGTTTTGAATGGTGCTTGGATAGTACAAAGTTTTATCTGCAAGAACCGGTAACACAAAATGTTTGCCGCTAAACTTTCCAAACAAACTCTCCCAATAATCAAAATGAGCCTGTGTATCAGATAACAAGTATTTTGAAAATCTAAAATTTATATAATCTTGAGCAAATTTCCACCAAGCCCTTGGATTATACTTGCTTATTTTTTGTCTGTCATTTACGTAAGTATCGTAGTTAGATATAAAAAAGTCATTGATTATTTTTTTTCTTTTTGAGAAATTTTTTATAAATTGATTTTTTGAAAATGGCAGAAGGATATATATATCTTTTGTGCACACAAAGTCTGTTAGCAACTCTTTTATGATATTAAATCTAGAATAATCCTTGTTGTGACGATATATATATTTTATCATTTAGCCCACTCGTATTCTTTCAAATCTTTGTTTTCTAAAATATCTAAAATATATTTTGCAACTCTTTTTGCATTAAAGAGTTCATGAGTTCTTTTGTGTAACCATTTTGACAAATCTCTTCTCTCTTTGTCATTGTTTAAATAATAGTCAATTTTCTCTTTTAAATCTTCGTGTGAACTGTAACTTTTGAGTTTATCTTCAAAAAATATTTCATTATTGATGATTGGAGTAGTTAGAGCAAATGCTCCATTTCCAAGTATATGCATCAATCTGTCCGAAGTGTACCAATCGTATTTTTGTCCATTTGCTCTATTTGGATTTATAGTAATTTTTGAATTAGTTATAGTTTGAAAATAATCATCTCCTATTATTATATTGTCTCTATTTTGCCCTAAAAAGAATTTGCTTATTTTTGGATTTATCTTGTTTTCTAAAAACGCAAACAGCTCTTTTCTCTCCGCATCAACCCTGCTTGCAACCAAAATATCATTTTTGTATGTTTCATTTTCAAAAGATCTATATTTTTCAGAATTAATATCAACAGTATTTGGCATAAAAAAGCTATTTATTACCACTTTTTTCATATTTTCTACAAACTCTCCGCCAGCTGTTGCAAAAGCGAAATCTAAAAATGGTGAAAATCTTGAAAATTCATTCGAAATTGGAGTATCGTTATACCAAAAAATAGTTTTTATATTTTTATTTTTTATAAACTCAAAAGTCTCAATCTCAACAAGTTCTGCATGTCCAAAAATAATCAAATCAGGGTTTATCTCATTTATAAGATTTTTAAAAAAAGTGTTCATTTTTGCTGTTCCACTTTTTTTATTTCTAAAAAAAGATAGATATCTTGCGGTATCACGATAATCAAAGTTATGCACAAAATGATTATTTTGCGTTAATCCAGATGATAGTTGCACAGGAATTGCATAAAGCGAACCACCCGTTTTAGTAAAAATATTAAACGGTGCACAGTGAATAATTCTCATATAAGTACCTTTTTATAAACTTCTATAGTTTTTTCTACCATTTGTTTTAAAGAAAAGTTTTTCTTTATATAGCTAAATCCATCAAATTCTAGCTCACTTGCTTTTAGAATAGCTTCTTTTAACTTTTGCGGATTTTGTACAGGAGTAAAATGCCCGTTTATACCCTCACAAATTATGTCCAAAACTCCTCCATGATTTGAGGCAACAACTGGAGTATTTAAGGCAATTGCTTCGGCAACGCTTCGTCCAAAAGCTTCTGGTTTTTTTGATGAACTTACAACAACATCACTTAAGCTATAAATCTCGGCTATTTTACTGATACTTCCACAAAATTTTATCTTTGATTCTAACCCCAAAACTTTTACTTTATCTTTTAGGGTTTCAAAATACTCTTTTTTATCCTCTCTCACGCCGCCCACTATCAATGCTTTTGCATTTGAAATTTCTTTTGTTAGCAAACTAAAAGCTTCTATAAATGTTTCATAATCCTTCAATTGCGTTATCCTGCCGACTGAACTTATAATAAATGAATTTTCCAAATTGTGCTCTTTTTTGAACTTTTTGATAAATTCAAAGTCAAGATTATCTTCATTGAAAACATCTAAATCAACGCCTCTTGGTATCACAGTGATTTTTTTGCTATCAGTTTTATAGTTTTTTACTATGTACTCTTTTACAGCCATACTTACGCAAATGACGCTGTCGGCTTCTTGCATGATTTTACTATATCTTCCAACGCTATTAAAACCATGAACGGTTGAGACAATCTTTACATGTAAAGATTTATTTGCAAAATGCACAAGCCAAGCTGGTACCCTACTTCTTACATGCAAGATATCTGGTTTTAAATCTTTTAGTATTTTTCTTAATTTATAAGCTCTAAAAAAGAAGGTAAATGGGTTTTTTGAGCACACATCAAAGTTTACATGTAAACCACCATCTTTCTCTATTTGGGGCGCTAATTTGCCGCCACTACTTATAACTGTGCTTTCTATATTTTGCTTTACAAATTCACGGTTAAGCTCCACTACTCCTCGCTCAACACCACCTTCATTTAATTCTGGTAAGAGTTGTACGACTTTCATAAAATCTCTCCTTTTATCACTTTTCTTAAATCAATCTTTGTATTTTTGTTTGATATGGTTCCATCATAAATATGTACAGTATTTAAACTTATAAGATTATCAATAAAACGCTTAAATTTGCTATCTTTTTTTTGCGTTTTTAATTTTAAAATCTCTACGTTTGCACTTCCTGCGCTCACCGCATCGCTTATCATGGAAGTTGAATCTTCGGTTATAAAGACATATTTGCAACTATTTATAAAATCAGTGGTTGGATTTGTTTTATCTTTTGAGTATATAACTCGATAATCAAAACTCGTATTTTCTATCAAATCATCAACATCTTTTGGCGTTCTAGGTGATGTTGATATGGCGATTTCGCAATATTTAAACTCCTCTTCTATCTTTTGTAGATAATTTTTTATATCCTCTTTTTGCATGCTAAATGCACTATTGTTTCCACCGATTATAATGCCAACTGCATCTTTTTTTGGAGTATAAATATTTTTAGGTTTTGGATTTGAGATATTTATAGGTAAAATCGTTAAATTTTTAGCCTCTTTTGGATTATCGTGAGATTGTGCAAATATACGAAAAAAGTTGTTTTTATAACCTTTTGGATACATAAGCGCGATTGACTTTACATGTAAATGTTTTGAGAAGTATTTTGCCCCGTAGTAAGTCGTTGAACCAGCACATACAATAAAATCATAATCTTTTTTTGTTTCTTCTTTACATATAAAGATTTTTATATATATATTTAGCCAATCTAAAAAATATGATAGTGTTTTTAAGACTTTGTTTTTAAAGCTTACATGTAAAATATCAAACTTAGCATCAAGTAGTTCACAAAAGGCGATTGACTGATTTTCATGCCCTGCTCTACCGTCACTGATTATTAAAATTTTCAATACTTTTTCCAACGATTATGCATCCAAAACCACTGCTCTGGATATTTTTTCACAACTTCTTCAAAAATATCATTGTATTTTTGTGTCATCGCTCTTACTTTATCTTGCTTGTTTTCATACTCATCTGCTACGTATTCTACAGGTTCTTGTATAATAAAACTAAATTTTTTATTTTTTTCTCTTAGTGCAAATGCTGGTATTATCAAGGAGTCATATTTTAATTTCATAGTAGCAACTGAGATAGTTGTTGTGCATTCTCTACCAAAAAAAGTAGTTTTTGCACTATTTTGAGTTCCAGCTTTTTGATCTATCAAAATGCCAACTCTGCCACCACTTTTTAGGGTTTTTACCATGCTTGTCATTGCGCTGCCCTTATGCACATTTTTGTTTCCAAACTGCTCTCTAAATGGTGTTGTTAATTTTTCCTCTATAAAAGTGTTATCACCCTCTCTTCCAATAATAGTCATAGGAAAACCTTTGATTGCAAAGTAATTTGCTAAAATTTCCCAGTTACTAAAATGAGCAGTTATAAAAATGATACCTTGGCCCTCTTTCTTGTTTTTGGCAGCGTTTAAATAAGTTTCTAATGCACTTTTTTCATCTTCGATAAAATCTTCAAATTTTATTTTTTTGCTTATAAGAAGCAATATCTCAGCAATCGTTGTTGAGATTGCTATGAAGTTACCATGAGCTAATTTTTTTATCTCATCTTTTGATTTTTCACTAAATGCTAAGGATAGATTTTCTTCTGCTAACTCTCTTCTTTTTTTAAGAAGAAGGTAAAAGATATTTCCAAAAAAGTGCATAGTTTTATATGTGAAAGATATTGGCATAATTTTTACAATTTTTATAAAAAATAGCACTATAAAATACTCTAATTTCTGCTTCAAGCAAAACCCCAAAAATAAATTTAAGATATAATTTTAATAAAAAAACACAAAAAGGATAATTAATGATTTGCGTATTTGACTGTGAAACGATACCAGATTTTGAGTTAATAAGAAGAAATTTTGGCTTCAATGGTAGCGATTTAGAAGTTGCAAATTTGGCATTTGCAGAGCAAAAAGAGAAAAGTGGAAGTGAGTTTTTACCAATCATCTATCACAAAGTAGTTGCTATATCTGCTGTGATTGCAGATGATTTTGGCGCTTTTTTAAGAGTAAGTAGCATGGAAGGTGAAGGTGAAGAGGCGCTTTTGAAGTCATTTCTTTCATTTGTGGACAAAAAAAATCCAAAATTGGTTAGTTTTAATGGAAGGGCCTTTGATTTGCCTATGCTAATGGCAAGAGCGATGAAATACAATCTCTCATGCCCAGCATACTTTGAAGTTGAAAACAGAGAATTAAATAAGACAAAATGGGACAATTATAGAGCAAGATATAGTGATAGATTTCATATTGATTTACTTGACAATATAAGTGATTATGGTGCAGTTAGAGGATTAAAACTTGATTTATTGTGCTCTATGCTTGGGCTTCCTGGAAAATATGATGTTAGTGGTGATCAAGTATTAGAGTTGTTTTTAAAAAATGAGATGGAAAAGATTAAAGAGTACTGCGAAAGTGATGTTTTAAATACTTACTGGTTGTATTTAAAATATGAGCTCTTAAAAGGAAATATCACAAAAGAGGATTATGCCCGTTTTCTTCTTGCGATGAGTGAAAATCTATCACGTGAGAGAAATTACACAGAAATTTTTCAAAATGCGGTCAAAAGTGACTTAAGTATTAGTTTTTAATTTATTATTATATCATTACATCACTTTTTCATTAAAGGGGAAACCATGAAAAAAGTGATGTTAATTCTTCTGTTTTGTGTCATGAGCTTATTTGCAAAAATTGATATAAACAGTGCGGATGCAAAAACTCTGAGTACGCTAAAGGGTGTGGGTTCACAAAAAGCTGAAGCCATTGTAGAGTACAGAGTGAAAAACGGTAACTTTAAAAGTGTAAATGACCTTTTAAAAGTTAAAGGGATTGGCAAAAAAATCCTCGAAGATAATAAAGACAATATTGAAGTTAAATAAGTTTTAACTTTATTACTTTTTTTATCTCAAATTGGCTACAATTACTCTTTTGTAAATTTCAGGAGAGTTTGTCGTGAGAGTTTTTGTAGTCATTTTTCTTCTTTTCATAAATCTTTATGCACAAAAATCTGACTTAATGCTACTCGAAACATTCAAAAATGAAAATGTATCTGGTTGGCTTATGAGTGAAAAGCTAGATGGCGTAAGAGCTTACTGGGATGGGGGAAAACTACTTTCCAGAAATGGTAATGTTTTTAATGCTCCAGCTTGGTTTACACAAGATTTTCCAAATTTTCCACTCGATGGCGAACTTTATAGCAAAGAATTGAAATTAAACGAAATTTACTCCATTGTTTCAAAAAAACAACCTCATGATGATTGGAATAAAATAAAACTTTTTGTTTTTGATGCACCAACCAAAAGTGGCGGACTGGTGAAACGATTAGATACTTTAAAAGATATAAAATCTACATACATTGAAGTTATTGAACAATTTACATGTAAAGACAATGCTCATCTTTTTTCTTTTTTAAAGGAGATTGAAAAAAGAGGTGGAGAAGGTGTTGTTGTACGCGAGCCCTCGTCTTCATATATACCAAAAAGAAATCATCTCTCTTTAAAAGTGAAAAGTTTTTATGATGATGAGTGCACTGTTGCTGAAATAAAAGAAGATGAAAAAAATAGAGTAAGCTCTTTTACCTGTAAAACAAAAGAAAATATAACTTTTAAAATTGGTTCTGGCATGGACGAGATATTAAGAACAAATAATAATTTACAAATTGGTACTATCATAACATACAAACATTTAGGTGTTTCTGGTGAAAATATACCTAAAAATCCAGTATTTTTAAGAATTAAAGAGGAGTTTTGATGAATTTTAAATTACGGCTTGAATCAGCAGACAAAACTAGTGTTTTTTACACTATCGTTTTGATACTTCTTGCTTTTTTGTTTTCGGTTGCAGTTAGGCTAACTTGGGTTCATCATTTTGAAAATAATCAAGATTTTCGATGGAATAATGAACTTATGGTTACAACAAATGATTCATATCTTTTTGCTGAGGGCGCCAAAGATTTAGCATTTTGCCAAAGAGATAATGCAAGTATGGGTGCGTATTACCAACAAAACTGCCACCAAGAGTTTGATTTGTCTCCAGTAGATCAACCTTTATCAAAGATTACTTATATTTTACACAAAATACTTCCTTTCTCTCTTGAAACATTGTTTCTTTATATGCCTGCTGTATTTAGTTCACTGATTGTTATACCTATTATTCTCTTATCAAAAAGATTACACTTAACAACAATGGGAGTAATTGCTGCATTGGTTTCAAGTATTGGCATAAGTTATTATAGTAGATCCATGATGGGATACTATGATACTGATATGTTAAATATATTTTTCCCTCTTTTGCTTGTTTGGTCATTGTCTCTTGCATTAATGACAAAAGAGAAAAAATATCTTCTCTTAACTGGTATTGAGATAGTTCTTTATAGGTGGTGGTATCCACAAAGTTATTCTATAGAGTTTGCTTTTTTTATTTTAGTTTTAGCATATGTATTAATTTTTGAGAGAAAGAGTATTTTTCATTATCAACTATTGTCTATCATGATTTTAGGTATGGCTGGCTTTAGTGATATTATTAGATTAGGATTTATACTTATTATATTCATGTTCACATATATCAAACAATTAGAAAAATATTTTTTATATATATTTATTGGCGCAATTTTTTTATTTTTTATAGCTGGTGGACTAGACCCTATCATAGCTCAATTAAGAGGTTATGTATTTAGGCAAGTGGTTACTGTTTCGCAAGGAGAAATCCCTCTTCAATTTTTCTCTGTAGCTCAAACAGTAGTAGAAGCTGGTGGCAGCATGGACTTTGATAGTTTTTCTTCAAGAATAAGCACTTACCCTATTATATTTATTTTTTCATTAGTGGGCCTTGTTTGGTTGTTCATCAAAAAACCTGTATTTTTACTATTAACACCCCTATTAGGCTTAGGATTTTTATCATATTGGGGTGGTCTTAGATTTAGTATGTATGCTGTTGCTCCAATAGCATTTGGAACTGGATATTTTATATATGGAGTATCAGAATTAATAAAAAAATATTTTAATAAAAAAATATCATACGCAATTGCTGCTATTTTTATAATAATTTCCACTCTTGCAACACTATATCCAACAATAAAACATGGTTACAATTATAGAGCTGGAACGGTTTTTGTTGCGCCAGAGGTTGCACTTCTTGATGATATTGGCAAAAAAATATCAAGGGAAGACTATATGATCTCATGGTGGGATTATGGATATCCACTTAGGTATTATGCCGATATTAAAACTTTAATTGATGGAGGAAAACATACTGGTGATGTTAATTTTCCTGTTAGCTTCATGCTTGGAGCCGATCAAAAAAGTGCTGCAAATATGGCTAGACTTGATGTTGAATATACGGAAAAAAGATTTCGCATAGATAGAGATAATCAAAATTTATCTGGTTTAAACAAAACCATTATTCCAAATAACAATATAGCATGGATGATGAAAGATTATAATTTTACAAACTCCAATGATTTTGTATTATCTTTAAAAACAGATATTAAGTTACCACAAAAAACAAGAGATATATATTTTTATCTTCCATATAGAATGGTGGATATTTTTCCAACTGTACTTAGGTTTAGTAACCGTGATTTAATGAGTGGCAATGAATATAGATCATCTTTTTGGTACCCAGCAAGAAGTTTTCAAGACTCTCCAACTATGCTAAATCTTGGAAACGGGTTTGTTTTAAATAAACAAACAGCAACAATAACAACAGGTCAAAATCAAAGTTTTATACTAAAGAGATACGTTCAAGTTGGATACGGAGCGCAAGGTTTTCAAAAAAATATACAAAATATTGACCCAAATAGTATGTACACTCTTATGCATCTACAAGCTTATAATATATTTTTACTCTTAGATGAAAAGATGTATAACTCTCTTTATGTTCAAATGTTTTTCTTAGAAAATTATGATTCAAACCTATTTGAATTTGTTTCAGGCAATCCTTATGCAAAAATATTTAAATTAAAGATTTAACCGATGAAACATATTTTTAGAGAGTACGATATACGCGGTATTTATGAAAAAGATTTAAATGAGAAAAGCATAAAAATTATTGGTTATCTTCTTGGACTTGAAATAGCAAAATTTCATAAAAGTGTTGCGGTTGGATATGATGCAAGAACTCACTCACCACAAATATTTAAATGGCTCATTAGCGGTTTAAACAAAGCAAAACTTGAAGTACTTAATCTTGGCCTTGTGCCAACTCCTTGTAGCTATTTTGCCTCTTACAAAGAAGATAATGCAGCAGTAATGATAACTGGCTCACACAATCCAAAAGAGTACAACGGTTTAAAAATTACTATCAATAAACTTCCATTTTTTGGCAAAGATATAGAAAAACTTGGGGAAGAAGTTGTAAAGAATATAGATAGTTTACATGTAAAAGATAATTTTACATGTAAAGATGTTGATTTACTTAAGGATTATACAAACTTTTTGATTGAACATTTTTCACACTTAAAAGATTTAAATAAAAATATCGTTATTGATTGTGGAAACGGCGTTGCAGGAGTTGTTGTGCCAAAAGTTTGTGATGCTTTAAATTTAAAAACAAAGATACTTTTTCCTGAGCCAGATGGAAATTTTCCAAACCATCACCCAGATCCAACCGAAGAGAAAAACTTAAAAGATATAAAAGATGAGCTTAAAAGTGGCAAATTTGACATTGGTTTTGCCTTTGACGGCGATGCTGACAGAATAGCTGTTTTAACACAAAAGAGAAATATAAAAGGTGATGAACTAGCCATCCTTTACTCAAAACTTATCAAAAATCCAAAGGTGATTGGTGAAGTAAAATGCTCACAAGTTATGTATGATGAGATAAACAAAACTGGTTCTGCTTACATGTATAAAACAGGGCATAGCAATTTGAAAGTTAGAATCAAAGAACTAAAAGCTGACCTTGCAGCAGAAGTTAGCGGACATATCTTTTTTGCAGATAGATATTTTGGTTATGATGACGCTATATATGCGATGTTTAGAGCGTTGGAACTTTTACATGAAGGCATTGATTTAGATGCTGAGCTTGAAAAGTTACCAAAAATCTACTCAACAGAAGAGATAAAGATAAAAACAACTGAAGAGACAAAATTTAAGCAAGTTGAAGATTTAAAAAAATACTTGCAAAATCCACCTCGCAACTTTCCAAAAATAAAAGACATTATCGATGTTGATGGCGTTAGGGTTATATTTGAAAACGGCTGGGGACTTATACGTGCTTCAAATACAACTCCAGTTTTAGTTGCAAGATTTGAAGCAAAATCAAATTCAGATATGAAGCTTTATCAAGATAAAATGCAAGAAGCATTAGAGTCTATTCAAAAATTGAATATTTAATTTTTCTTAAAGCAAATAGAGATTAAAATTCAAAAATTGAATATCTAAAAAAAGGTTTAAATTTTATGCTTGATAATGAGTCTTTTGAAGTTTTACGAAAAGCAGAAAGAGCTGATAACCAAAAATCTTTAGCCGAGGAACTTGGTTACAGCGTTGGTAAAGTAAATTATATACTTAAAGCTTTAATTGAAAAAGGCTTTATAAAAATTGAAAACTTTGCAAATAGTAAAAATAAAAAACAGTATAAATATCTTTTAACTCCGCAAGGCATAAAAGAGAAGATAGCTATCACAGAAAAATTTATAGAGCGCAAAAAAAGAGAGTATGAAGAGCTTCAAAATGAGCTTGAAATTACAAAAAATCAATCAAAAAATTTGGATATTAAATGAAAAAAACAAAAAAAATAGCCGTTATTGGTTTAGGTTATGTTGGACTTCCTCTAGCTGCTGAATTTGCAAAACAGTACTCTGTTATTGGGTTTGATATAAATAACACAAGAATAGAAGAATTAAAAAAAGGTAACGATAAAACCCTTGAACTCTCACAAGAGCAAGTAGAAGAAGCACTTAAAAACAAAATGCTATTTACATGTAAACTTGAAGATATAAAAGATTGCAATATTTACATCATAACCGTTCCAACCCCAATCGATAAAAACAATCGTCCAGATTTAACCCCACTTATAAAAGCAAGTGAGAGTGTTGGCAAAGTTTTAAAAAAAGATGACATTGTAATATATGAAAGTACCGTTTACCCTGGAGCGACTGAGGAAGATTGTGTTCCAGTTTTGGAGAAATTTAGCAATTTAAAATTTAACAAAGATTTCTTTTGTGGCTACTCACCTGAACGTATAAACCCAGGCGATAAAGAGTACACGGTTTCAAAGATTTTAAAGATAACAAGTGGAAGCACACCTAAAGTTGCAAAAGAGGTTGATGAACTCTATAAATCTATCATAAAAGCAGGAACTCATTTAGCACCAAATATCAAAGTCGCAGAAGCTGCAAAGGTTATAGAAAATTCTCAAAGAGATATAAATATAGCTTTTGTAAACGAGCTTGCTATGATTTTTAATAAGATGAATATAGACACAAAAGCTGTTCTTGACGCAGCTGGAACAAAGTGGAACTTTTTAAAATTTAAGCCTGGTCTTGTTGGTGGGCATTGCATAGGTGTTGATCCTTATTATCTAACCCATAAAGCTGAAGAGATTGGCTATCACCCAGAAGTCATACTATCAGGCAGAAGAATCAATGACAATATGGGAATATACGTAGCAAACCAAGTTATAAAACTTATGATAAAAAACGACAAAAAGATTGTAAATTCAAAAGTTTTGGTTCTTGGTATAACCTTTAAAGAAAATTGTACAGATGTTAGAAATTCCCGTGTAGTTGATGTTATTTGTGAATTAGAAGAGTTTGGCTGCAAAGTGGACATTGTTGATCCTTGGGCTGATGAAAAAGATGTAAAACACGAATACAATCTTAGTCTTACCCCACTAAATTCTTTACATGTAAACAATTATGATGTGATAATTTTAGCAGTTTCTCATAGAGAATTTTTAAATTTTGACTTAGGAAATAATGCTCTGATTTACGATATTAAAGCGTTTTTACCAAGATACGATGGAAGGCTTTAATGATAAAACAAGATTTATACAAGGTTTTAAAATGAAAGTAGTTATTTTAGCAGGTGGATATGGTACAAGAATCGCTGAAGAGACCGATATAAAACCAAAACCGATGGTTGAAATTGGCGGAAAACCTATACTTTGGCATATTATGAAAATTTACTCACATTATGGATTTCACGACTTTGTAATACTTCTTGGTTACAAAGGTTATGCCATAAAGGAGTATTTTGCAAATTATTTTTTACATCAAAGTGATGTAACTATCGATTTAAAAACTAATGCTATTGATGTTCATAGCAACTACAGCGAGCCGTGGAGAGTTACTCTTGCAGATACTGGACTTGATACAATGACTGGTGGACGCATAAAAAGAGCACAAAAATACATAGGTGATGAAGATTTTTTACTAACTTATGGTGATGGGGTAAGTGATATAGACATAGCAAGAACAGTAGCATTTCACAAATCTCATGGCAAAATTTTAACGATGAGCGCTATTCAACCTGAAGCTAGGTTTGGAAATATAACAATTGATGATAATATGAATGTAAAAAAATTCATAGAAAAACCAAAGAACGAAGCTGGTTGGATAAATGGTGGCTTTTTTGTTTGTAATAAAAAAATATTTGACTATATAAGTTCTGATGAGAGTTGCGTTTTTGAACAAGAACCTCTACAAAAACTTGCACAGAACGGTGAAATGTATGCATACAAACATAATGGTTTTTGGCAACCAATGGATACGCTAAGAGACAATCAAAAGTTAAACAAACTCTGGAGAGAAAACAAAGCTCCTTGGAAAGTATGGTAATGCAAAATTTATTTGGTGGAATTTATAAAAATAAAACGGTTTTTATAACAGGACATACCGGTTTTAAAGGCTCATGGCTCTCTTTTTGGCTAGAAAAAATGGGTGCTAATGTTATAGGCTATTCATTAAATCCACCAACAACTCCAAATCATATAAATTTGCTTGATTTAAAAATGAAACAAACCATAGCTGACATAAGAGATTTAGATACTCTAAACAATGCTATTAAAACTACAAAACCTGACATTGTTTTTCACTTAGCTGCTCAGCCACTTGTAAGACTCTCATATAAAGACCCTATTTTAACCTACTCTACAAATGTTATGGGAACGCTAAACGTGCTTGAGGCTTGCAGAAAGAACGGTGTAAAAGCTTTAGTAAATATAACAAGCGATAAAGCTTATGAAAACAAAGAGTGGATTTGGGGATATAGAGAAAATGATCCGCTTGGCGGATACGATCCTTATAGCTCTTCAAAAGGTTGTGCTGATATTTTGGTAAATTCTTATAGAAATTCGTATTTCAATGTAGATACTTATAAAAAAACTCACAACACCTTAATAGCAAGCTGCAGAGCAGGAAATGTCATAGGAGGTGGTGATTGGGCAGAGGATAGGCTTATGACAAACCTTGTTTTATCTGCTTCAAAAAATGCAAAAATGCAAATTAGAAGCCCAAAAGCAACAAGACCATGGCAACATGTTTTAGAGCCACTTAGTGGATACTTGCAAATCGGGCAAAAATTACTTGAAGAAGATAAAAATTTTAGTGAAGCTTGGAATTTTGGACCAAGCGATGATGGAAGTATAAATGTTGAAAACGTAGTGAAGATTGCAAAGTCTTTTTGGAACAAAGTAGATTTTGAAATAAAAAAGGATAAAAACGCTCCTCATGAGGCAAATTTACTCAAGCTTGATTGTTCTAAAGCCCACATAAAACTACAATGGAAAAGTGTCTGGGAAAACAACAAAACTTTTGAAAAAACTATAAATTGGTATAAAAGTTTTTACGAAAAAAATGAAATTCTTACATGTAAAGATTTGGATGAATATATCAAAGATGCAAAAGATAAAAATATAAAATGGAGTTTATTATGAGTAAAATAAGAGTTGCGGACTATATAACACAAAAATTAATGGAATACAGTGGAAATAAACTTTTTATGATAACAGGTGGAATGATTATGCATTTAACAGATTCCGTCTATAAACAAAAAGATACTCTTGATACATATTTTTTTCATCACGAACAAGCAGCAACAATGGCTGCAGAAGCTTATGCTCGTTATTCTAAAAATCTTGGTGTAGTGTATGTGACGGCTGGACCTGCCGCCCTTAATACATTAACTGGTGTTGTAGGAGCATATGTAGATAGAGCCCCTTGCATAATAGTTTCAGGTCAATCAAAAGTGGAACAAGCTAGTGTAACATCAACTAGACAATTTTCTCTACAAGGCTTTAATACACTACCAATATTTAAACAAGTTACAAAGTTTGCTGTTATATTAGACGATATAACAAAAATTAAATTTAATATAGAAAAGGCAATTTACGAAGCCTTAAGAGCACCCCATGGTCCTGTATGGGTTGAATGTCCTATTGACATACAAGGTGCAACTTTTGACCCAGATAATTACGATGGTTTTTTACCAGCACTTACGTCAAAAGAAAATGTAATAAAATATACTCAAATCATAGAAGATGAATTATTAAAATCGAAAAAACCAGTTTTTCTATTTGGTGCTGGAATCCAACAAGCAAATGCCAACAAAGAAGCAAATATAATATCTAATACTTTTGGAATTCCTATAGTTACAACAAGAATGGCAATGGATTTATTGGATAATGACAGTCCTTGTTTTATTGGTAGACCTGGAACATATGGTGATAGAGCTGGTAATTTTACGGTTCAAAATGCAGATTTACTAATTGTCCTTGGTTGCAGATTGAGTATTGGATTAATTGGCCATGATTATAAAGACTTTGCACCTAATGCAAAATTTGTTATAGTAGATATAGACCAAAACGAATTGAACAAACCCTCTGTAAAAAAAGATTCTATAAAAATAAATTGTGATGTTAAAAATCTTATATCTGAATTAATTAAAAATCACAAGATAGAGGAAAACAAATACAAAAAATGGTTAGATTTAACCAAAATGTGGAAAAACAAGTACCCTGTTGATTTGCCAGAGTATGAATATGAAAAAGAAGGCGTTAATTCTTATCATTTCATGAGAGTATTTTCTGATAAATTAAGCAAAGATGATGTTATAGTTACAGATACTGGTTCTTGTTTTCACGTACATGCACAAGCATTTAAAGTCAAATATGGGCAAAGACACATCATAACTGGTGGACTATCAACAATGGGTTATAGTCCAGCATCTATTGGAGTTGCTGCGTTAACAAAAGATGAAAAAAAAGATGTTTATTGCATAAGTGGCGATGGCTCTATACAGATGAATCTGCAAGAGTTTCAAACTATTTCGCACTTCAATCTTCCAATAAAAACTATTATCATAAACAATGATGGTTATTTACTCATACGTATTACTCAGCACAATTTTATGGATGGCAGACTTATAGGCGAAAGTGAGTCAACCGGAGTATCAACACCAAAAATGAAAGATGTTGCAAGTTTATATAAAATAAAATATATTTCAGTAAAAAATATTAATGAAATGCAAGAAAAAATAGATGAATTAATTAATTATGATGGCCCTGTTATATTTGAGGTATTTACACCAAGAAATCAATTGTTAATTCCAAGGGTTTCATCCAAAAAACTTGATAATGGAAAAATTGTATCTATGCCTTATGATGATATGTTCCCATTTTTGTCAAGAGAAGAGTACAATTACAATAAAAAGTTGGCAAATTTATAATGAAACTAAAAGTAGCAATTTTAGGCACAGGAAATATAGGCACTGATTTACTAATAAAAGTATTAAGATCGCCTTCTCTTGAATGTACATTGTTTGCTGGTAGAAACCTTGCTTCCAAAGGCATGACAAAAGCTATGTCGCTTGGTATCTCTTTGAGTGATAAAGGCATACAAGCCATTGAGAAAAATCCAGATTGTTGCGATTTAGTTTTTGATGCCACATCGGCGTCAAGTCATAAAATTCATGCACCCTTATTGGAAAAACTTGGCAAAATAGTTATAGATTTAACTCCTGCAAAAATAGGATTTTTAGCCATTCCTGCAGTCAATCTTAATGATACTTTAAATCATAAAAACTTAAATATGATTACTTGTGGTGGGCAATCCTCTATTCCAATAGCTTATGCCATAAGCCTTATAGAAAAAGATATAAAATATATAGAGTTAGTTTCAACAATAGCCTCAAAAAGTGCAGGACCAGGAACCAGAGCAAATATAGACGAATATATAGAAACTACAGAGTTAGCTTTAAAAAAATTTACAAATTGTGAGAATGTAAAAGTTATTTTAAACATGAACCCAGCACAACCAAGCATAGATATGAAAACAACTGTATATATCAAAACATCTAATCCAAATATGGAAAAGATATTAAACTCAGTAAATAACATGGTAAATAAAATCAAAGACTATGTTCCTGGATATAATCTGCTCTTAAAACCTACTTATGACAATGGTTACATAGTTTTATCCGTCCAAGTACAAGGACTTGGTGACTATCTGCCGAAGTACGCTGGAAATTTAGATATTATTAATTGTGCCGCAATCGCTGTGGCTGAAGAGTTTGCTAAAAGGAAGAACTCGTGAAAAAAAAAGTAACTATTTATGATGTAACACTCAGAGATGGCTCACATGCTATTTCACATCAATTAACAAAAGAACAAGTTGATGTATATACAAAAGAAATTGATAAAACTGGAATACACGCGGTTGAAGTTGGACATGGAAATGGCCTTGGTGCATCATCAGTCTTGGTTGGCAAAAGTCTTCTTGGAGATAGAGAATTGTTAGAAATAACAAAAAATAACCTACAAAACACGAAACTAGGAATTCACTTAATACCTGGATTTGCAACTATAAATAAAGATTTAAAAGATGCCTTAAAACTTGGTGTCGATATAGTAAGAGTTGCTTGTCACTGCACAGAAGCCGACATAACACAAAGGCATATTGAGTATACAAGAAATCAAGGAAAAGAGGCATATGGCCTATTGATGATGAGTCACATGATATCTGCTGAGGAACTCTTAAACGAAGCTATTAAAATGCAGACATATGGTGCTGAATGTATTGTTATATTGGATTCATCTGGTAGTTATTTACCAGATGATGTAAAAGAGAGAATATCTCTTTTACATCAAAATTTAAAAGTACCTATTGGTTTTCATGCGCATAACAATCTTGGACTTAGCATTGCGAATTCACTAGTTGCTGTTGAGTCTGGTGCTCAATTGATAGATTGTGCAACAAAAGGTTTTGGAGCAGGAGCTGGAAATACACAGATGGAAGTATTGGTAGCAGTTTTGGGAAAAATGGGTTATCAAACAGATATTAATCTATATAAATTACTAGATGTAGCTGACGTTGTAGAAAAATCTTTTATAAAAGAGCCTATAACTATCTCTTCATTAAGTATAATTAGTGCATTATCTGGTGTATTTTCTGGTTTCTCCAAGCATGTAAAACGCATAGCAAAAGAGTATGATGTTGACCCAAGGGATATTTTTATGGAACTTGGAAAAGCTAAAGTTATAGCTGGACAAGAAGATAAAATTATCGAGATTGCATCAAAATTAAAACATAAAGGTTAGAAAATTGTTCAACATTTCAAATACTGATATTATAAAGTTTGCCAATTTAAAAAATAAATATATTCTAATCACTGGAGCTACAGGTTTCGTTGGTTTATGGTTTATAAAACTATTAAAATATTTAAATGATAATTATAATTTTAGTATAACAATTTACGCAGTAGCGAGAAATAAAAACAACTTATTTTCTGAAATGTTTTCGAGCGATAATAAAATACACTTTTTGCCATCTGATGTTAGAAATCAACTAAATATTCCAAACAATATCAACTACATTATTCATGCTGCAAGCTCAACAGATAACAGATATTATATGTCAAATCCAATCGAAGCAATAGATATAATAACAAAAGGAACAAAAAACATATTTGACATATCTTTGTCTCTTGAAAATTTAGAAAAAATTGTATTGTTAAGTTCTGGGCAAGTGTATGGTAAAGTTAACAATGACAGCATAAACGAATATACTTTCGGTCCTATGAGTTGCGAAAATATTTCATCTTTTTATCCAGAAGCAAAAAGATATTCTGAAACTATAGCAAGTGCTTATAGGAGCTTATACAAACTACCAGTTTCAATAATAAGATTATTTTCATTTATTGGTCCACTTATGAGCCTTGATAAGCCATGGGCTATAAACAATTTCGTAAGAGATGCCCTAAAAACAAAAGAGATTAGAATCTTGGGCAATGGTAAGCCAATCAGAAGTTATATGTATCCAACAGATATGGCAATATCTATTTTACATATATTATTAAATAAAAATACTTGGTCAACTTATAATCTAGGAAGCGATGTTGGTTACTCTCTTGAAGATATTGCTGTCCAGATAAAGAAAATCATTGGAAATGATGTGAAAATTAAAATTTTAAATCTAAACGATGATAAATCTATATTTGTTCCAAACATAGAAAAGCTAAAGAATGAATTTGGTATTGATATACAAACAAATATTGAAAAAATATTATTCAACTCTATAAAATGGTTTGAAAAGACATTATGATAAAAGAAGATTTGAAAGAAATTACTTCCAATCCAAGTATCGATTGGGCACAATTCTCAAATACTACTATACTAATAACAGGTGCAAATGGATTTTTACCTGCTTATATGGTAGATACATTGATGTTTTTAAACACAAAAAATATACTGCCTAAAAAATGCAAAGTTTTTGCTATGTGCAGAAATGAAATGCATGCAAAAATAAGATTTAACCAATATCTGAATGATAAAAATTTTAATCTCATTATTCAAGATGTATCTTCATCAATAAATATTAATTGTACTATAGACTTTATAGTTCATGCAGCAAGTCCAGCATCACCAAAGTTTTACAATACTCCAGTAAATGTTATTATGCCGAATATCGTTGGAACAATCAATGTCCTTGAGCTATCAAGAAAAAATAATTTAAAAAGTTTTTTGTATTTTAGTAGTGGCGAAGTTTATGGTAGTCCAATAAATGAAAACAGCATAGACGAAAAAAACTATGGGTATATAGACCCAACATCAATTAGAGCATGTTACGCTGAAAGCAAAAGAATGGGTGAAAATTTATGTATAAGCTATTTTCACCAATATAATATCCCAGCAAAAATTGTAAGACCGTTTCACACTTATGGACCTGGAATGAAACTTGATGATGGCAGAGTGTTTGCGGATTTTGTGAAAAATATAGTATACAATGAAAATATTGAACTAAAAAGTCAAGGAGAAGCAATCAGGCCATTTTGTTATATTTCTGATGCAACTATAGCTTTTTTTAAAATTTTACTTTATGGAAAAAATTCTGAAGCATATAATGTTGCCAATCCCTATCAATCCATTTCAATTAAAAACCTTGCAGATACACTTGTAAGTATTTTTCCTGAAAAAAATTTACATGTAATAACTGTCAAACAAAATGACAATTATCTACAAAGCCCAATAATGAATCAAAAACCAGATATTTCAAAAATGCAATCATTGGGATGGAATCCGTCAACAGACATAAAAACTGGTTTTCAAAAAACTATAAATTATTATCAATAATTATAAAGGACCATAATTGGATAAAAAAGAACAATTAAAGCAAGAAATTTTACAAAAGACAAAAGAGTATTATAAACTAGTTCATGAGCCAAAACAAAAAGCAAAGTTTGAAGCTGGAATTTCAAAAGTAAACTATGCCGCAAGAGTGTTTGATGAAGCTGAGATGGTAAATCTAGTAGATAGTTCTCTTGATTTTTGGTTAACCTATGGAGAGTATTCTAAAAAATTTGAAAAAGAGTTAGCAGCCTTTTTACATGTAAAGTGGTCTTTTTTAGTAAACTCTGGAAGTTCTGCAAACTTACTTGCTTTCTTTACCCTTACTTCGCCTCTTTTAAAAGATAGGCAAATCAAAAAAGGTGATGAAATTATAACAGTAGCCGCTGGTTTTCCCACAACAGTTGCACCTATAGTCCAATATGGAGCTGTTCCTGTTTTTGTTGATATGGAATTGAAACATTTTAATATTGATACAAATTCTCTTGAAAGTGCATTAAGTCCAAAAACAAAAGCCATCATGATAGCTCACACACTTGGAAATCCATTTGATTTAAAAACCATAAAAGAGTTTTGTACTAAACACAACCTATGGCTTATAGAAGATAATTGTGACGCTCTTGGCTCTATTTATGATGGCAAATACACAGGAACCATCGGTGATATCGGAACAAGTAGCTTTTATCCACCTCATCATATGACAATGGGCGAAGGTGGCGCGGTTTATACAAATAATCCTCTATTAAAAAAGATACTACTTAGCATGAGAGATTGGGGGAGAGATTGCTGGTGTGAAAGTGGTGTTGATAATACATGTAAAAGAAGATTCACACAACAATTTGGCTCACTTCCGCTTGGATATGACCACAAATACGTCTATAGTCATTTTGGATTTAATTTAAAACCAACCGATATGCAAGCAGCCATTGGATGTGCTCAACTTCTTAAACTTCCTCTTTTTATACAAAAAAGAAGAGAAAATTTTGATAAATTATATAACGGATTAAAAGACTTGGATTGTTTTACTTTGGTGGAAGCACAACCAAACTCAAAACCTAGTTGGTTTGGATTTATGATAACACTAAAAGATAATGTCGGCTTTACTAGAAATGATATAGTTGAGTTTTTAGAAAAAAATCTCATCCAAACAAGAAATCTATTTGCTGGAAATATACTAAGACATCCACTTTTTGAAAGTTTACATGTAAATAAAGATTTTAGAGCTATTGGCAAACTTCTAAACACAGATAAAATCATGAATGATAGCTTTTGGATAGGCTTATATCCAAATATGGGTGACGAGGCTATTAGCTACATGATAGCAAAAATACGAGAATTTATTAAGGATTGAATTGCTAAAAAAACTTAATATTTCTAAAGATTTACAAAATACTACCATTAATCAATTTTGGAGATTAATATCAGGACCAATTATTTTATTGCTTATTCCGTTGTACCTAAGCGGAGAAATTCAAGGCTTTTGGTTTACATTTATTAGCTTAGGTGCTTTAAGTGTTTTTGCAGATCTCGGTTTTACAAATATAGTCTTGCAATTTTCAGCACATGAGTTTGCTTATTTAAAATTTAACAACAATGGGTTATTGTCTGGAGAGAATGAAAATTTAAAAAAAATAGGAAGTTTATTTAAATTTGCTTTTTTTTGGGGAATAAAAATTTCAATAATTGTATTTCCGCTAATACTCATGGTTGGTTTTTTTGTGTTATCAAGAAAGCAAGATGAAAATATTATATGGGTAGTTCCTTGGATAATTTATGGATTATCAACAGTTGTAACTTTTTTAAATAATATTGTGCTCTCATTTGTTGAAGGATGCAATTTAGTTGCAAAAATTCAAAAAATTCGTTTTTTTATTATATTTGCTTACTCTCTTTTTATAATAATATTTTTGATTTTAAAACTCAATTTATATGCACTTTCCATATCTCTTTTATTATCATCTTTGCTTGGTACCTTTTTAATATTAAAAAGTTATCACAGTTTAATCCTTCAGCTTTTAAGTTTATCAAGTAATTCAAATTATGCTTGGAATAAAAAAATATTTCCTTTACTAAAAAAATATTCTCTAAGTTGGATAAGTGGATATTTTATATTTTCTATTCTTACACCCATTGCTTTTTATTTTTATGGACCAATCGAAGCTGGTAAAATCGGCTTAAGCATTTCTATTTGGACATCTATAACATCTATTTCGTACATATGGATATCTTCAGTTTATCCAAAAATAAATATTTTAATTGAAAAACAAGATATAACAAGTTTAAACCAAGTTTTTTATAAACATTTTATCTTTGCAATTTTTACGTTTTTGACATTGTCTATACTCTTTTTTGTTGTCTATTTTTTTGTTCAAAATAATTTACAAGAATTGGCGGATAGGTTGGTTGGTGTAGGCTCCTTGTTTATCTTATGTATTTGCTGGTTAATACAAGTTTTTATACACTATTTGGCAATTTATATTAGATCTCATAAAGTAGAACTCCTTGTTGCACCTTCCGTTTTTAGCGCAATTTATATATCCTTATCTACATCTATAATTTCATTTTTTTTAAATGAATATTATTTTTTTATAGGTTTTTTTACATCTTATCTGTTTGTTTTTCCATGGATAATTTATATTTTTATCAAATTTAAAAGGACTAAATATGCAATCTTGCAGTGAACTATCCATTGTAATTCCAACATATAATCGTTGTGAATTTATAGATTATTCTTTAAATATTCATATACCTATTATCTCAAAATATAAAATTCAAATATTTATATCTGACAATGCCTCAACTGATGATACTGAAAAAATAGTAACAAAATGGATGAAAAAATATGATCTATTGTATTATTCTAAAAATAAAGAAAATTTAGGGGCAGATAAAAATTTTGAACTTGCACTAAAAATGCCAAGTAGTGAATACATATGGATAATTGGTGATTCAAAATTTTTTAATTATGATTGCATGGAAAATATATTATCAATAATAAAATCTCAAAAACAAGTTGACGCGATAATTATAAATGACGAAAATAGAGCAAAAACCAAAAGTCAGCATTTTAATGACCCCAATACTCTTTTAAGTGAATTAGGTTGGCATATGTCACAAGTTAGTAGTTTAATTTACAATAAGAAGCTAATAGAAAAAGCGAATTTTTGCAGGTACCACAATACTAACTTTATACAGCTGTGTATCATTTTTGAATACTTGGCAACAAAGCAGAATATTGATGTTATATGGTGTAAAGATATCAATGTTTACTCTACAAAAAATGAAAAACTTATAAAAAGAACTTGGCATCATTTAACATTTAGTATTTGGGCTGATCATTGGATAAATGCTATAATGTCCCTACCTCCTATATACACTCTAAATAATAAACTTATTGCGATAAAAAAACATAATGATCAAACATTTGTTTTCACACTAAAGTGGCTCTTATATTTGAGAGCTAATGGCAATTATGATTATAAAACTTACAAAAAATATAAAAACAATATACTTTTATCAACCACAAACAATAGTGTTGTAAAATATTTAATTCCACTTTTGTTTCCTAAAAAATTTTTATACTATATTTTAAATATTGTCTTGCGAATAAAAAACTATAAATCTGACCTAAAAACAGTAAAAGCGTTGCAAAATTTTTTTAAATTTCAAAAAAAGATAAACTAATGTATATGGTAGCAATTTTACTAGCAACATATAATGGCAAAAAATATGTAAAAGAACAGATTGATAGTATTTTAAAACAAAAAGACGTACTTATAAAAATTTTTATAAGTGATGACCTGTCAACTGATGGTACTTTAGAATTCATTCGGAAAGAATATTCAAACAATAAAGAAATTAAGATTTTAGAAAGCACTCAAAAGTTTGGAAGTGCAGCAAAAAATTTTTTTAGACTTATAAAAGATGTTGATTTTTCAAACTTTGATTTTGTTGCTTTTGCGGACCAAGATGATATATGGAATGATGATAAATTGATTCATTCTATCCTTACATTAAAACAAAAAAATTGCGATATTTACTCAAGCAATGTTTTAGCTTTTTGGGAAAATGGCGTAGAGGCTATAATAAACGTATCATATCCACAAGTTAAATATGATTTTTTATTTGAATCTGGTGGACCTGGGTGTACATTTGTTTTAAATATCAATTTTGCCAATAATTTTAAAAAACACCTTATGAATAAATGGCAAAATGCAAACAAGGTTCTTGTTCATGATTGGTATTGTTACGCCTATGCAAGACATAATAGTTTTAAATGGTTTATAGACAAAACAGTAACTATGCATTATAGGCAACACTCGTCAAATGAAATTGGAACTGACGTTGGTTTAAAATCTTTTATAAGATCAACAAAAAGAGTTATTAAAAAAGATACTATGCAAGAAGTGTTAAAAATTGTTAACTTGCTAGAAATGCAAAATGATACTTTTGTGAGAAAATGGTATAGTCTAAGCAGATTATCCATGCTAAGACTTTCATTATATTGCTATATGTGTAGAAGGAGATTAAAAAATAAAATACTATTCTTTTTTATGTGCATAATGATTGCCATAATAAAAAAAAATTAATTGCACCAGAACCTATATTTTAGGTTTAAATAGCTTTTTTTGGTATTTTTTATTTTAAAAGATTTTACTACTATTAAGTATAAAACCTTGAACTTTATATCACTTTTAATATTGGGTTTAGACTATTATTTGTTAAAAATAAAAGCATATATACGCAAAAATTGGATATTTTTATCTTGATATAATATCTTGTTTGTCCAACAAGAATTTTAAAATATATATTGCTGGTTTGGTTGCAAAAACTTTGGGTAATATACCAAATTTATAATAGCTTAAGACAAAAAATATATAGCATTCATTTTAGAAAAGTTTTAAATGAAAAATTTTATTTATTTCAAATACTTCAAAATCAATGATTTTATTTAGGAAATCACTATTGCAAAATCTGATACTAGATAAGCATGAAATACATGTAGTGCCGCCCCAAGATGAGTATTCTAAAGAGCTAAATAGCCTAGGATGTAAACATACAAATATCAAACTAGATAGAAAAAGTACAAATCTATTAAAAGAGTTAAAAACAATTTATAATCTTTACAAAATTTTCAAACAAATGAAATCTGATATAGTATTTGTCTATACAATTAAACCAATAATTTATGGACAAATAGTTGCAAAGTTTTCTAAGATATATATAGTTGCTATTAGTACTGTGCTTGGATATACTTTTATAAATAATAACTTAATTTTAAAAAATTCTCAGAGTTTTATATAAGATTATTCTCGATTTTACAAAAGAAGGATAGCTTTTAAATGGATACCCATAAAGAAGAATTTATAAATTCAAATTTAGTTAACAAAGAAAAAGTATTCTTATTGCCTAGTGAAGGTGTTGACATGCAAAAATTTTCTTTCTTACCCTTATGATGACTGATATAAATTTCAAAGAAAAATTTAAATACTAACTTTAATTATGAAGTAATTCAAGATAAATATTATAAAATATTGTATTTTAAATATTAAAGAGCAAAAGAATTGAAAACATACGTAATTGGGGAAAGTAGCAACTTATCAAAATCTTTACAAAAAGTTATACAAAATTCAGCATTAATACCAACACTTTCAAAGAATTTTGATTTTGAAGATGGATCAAATATTATTTTTAATAACTTTCAAGCTTCCACAAAACTAAATAGTATAAGTAGTTATGAACAATATATAAATTACAGCATTAATTCAACTTCAAAGATACTAGATTTTATACAAACCAATAAACTTAACATAAACAAAATTATATATACAAGTTCCAGTTCTGTATATGGCAACCTTTCATCAACAACAGAAGAAGAGCGTGTTGATACTCAGTCTCTTTATGCATCTTTAAAATTTTCAAATGAAAAAATTATAGAAAAATTTTGTATAGAAAATCACATAAATTATACAATTGCAAGAATTTTCAATATGTATGGAGGAAATGATTCTTTTTCAATTATAAGCAAAATAATAACGGCAGCTAAAACAAATAACGAGATAACACTAATAAACAATGGCCAAGGCATAAGAGATTTTATACATGTAGATGATGTTTCCGCAATTTACAAGCAACTATTGTTTTTTAACAATATTCCAATTGTAAATATTGGGACAGGAATTGGAAGATCCATTGCTTCTATTTTAAAATTTTTAGAAAAAAATGGATTAACTATAAAAACAAAATCTATCACTAAAAAAGAGATTAATAAGTCTATCGCTGATGTCAAACTACTGCAAAAAACTATAGGTAATTATAATTTTAAATGTTTAGATACATATATTTTAAATAGTCTGGTTTGAAATAAATGAAAAAAAAGCTTTTTATTTGCATAACAACACCAGCAAGTATACAAACTTGGTTTAAGAATCAACCAAAATTTTTATCGCAATTTTACGATGTAGAAATTTTTACTAGTTTTTCAAATAATTTACAAGAGTTAGAAAAAAATGAAAATGTAAAAATAAATGTTATAGACTTCACAAGAAATATAAATCCTTTAAAAGATTTGATAATTTTTATAAAACTAACAATTATTTTTATAAAAAAGAAACCAAACATAGTATATTCGTTAACACCAAAATCTGGTTTAATAGCTATGCTATCCGCATTTACAGCAAGAGTTAAAAATAGATTTCATGTTGTAGTTGGTTTACCACTAATTGAAGCAAAGGGTGTTAAAAAGTTAATCTTAAATATTACAGAAAGGCTAACATATATATGTTCAAATCATCTTTATTGTAACAGTATAAATTTAGCAAACTATTTATCAAAAACATTAACGAATAAGAAAGTAAATATTATCTGGAATGGTTCGGTAAATGGAATTGATTTAAACTTTTACAAAAATACTCTTGATTTTACAAAGAAAAAAGAGCTTTGTAATAAATTGGCATTAAATGATAAAAATTTTATTTTTATTTATATTGGAAGATTGGTTAAAGATAAAGGAATTCAAGAGTTAATAGTTTCATTTGAAAAATTAAACACATTATATAAAAATATAAAATTAATTCTGCTTGGTGACTATGAACAAAATTTAGATCCTATAGAAGAAAAATATCTAGACACAATATCTTTAAACAATAACATCATTAAAGTTGCTTTCCAAAATGATATTAGGGACTATTTGTCCATAGCAAATACTCTCGTATTACCCTCCTACAGAGAAGGATTGCCAAACATATTATTAGAAGCTGGTGCATTTGGATTACCGATGATTGCAACAAATATCAATGGTTGCAACGAAGTTATTATAAACAATGAAAATGGATTGCTTGTAGAACCAAAAAATGCAGATTCTCTCTATATTGCTATGTATAATATGTTTAACGATAAAGTTTTATACCAAAAATTAAAAAACAATTCAAGAAATTCAATTGAAGACAGATATGAACAATATAAATTTTGGGAATTTTTACATAAAGAACTTGAAATTATTAAAGAAAGTAACGATGAAAAGAATTTTTGATATGCTTTTTTCTATATTTTTTATTGTACTATTTTTTCCAATCATGATAGTTGTATATATAGCTCTATTTTTCTCTATCGGTAGCCCTGTTATATTCAGACAAGCAAGACCTGGAAAAAATGAAAAAATCTTCAATATTTATAAATTTAGAACTATGACAAACACAAAAGATATTGATGGAAATTTACTTCCTGATGAAAAAAGACTTACAAAAGTTGGTAAGTTTATAAGAAGTACTAGTTTAGATGAGTTGCCACAATTTTTTAATATATTAAAAGGAGATATGAGTTTTGTTGGACCTAGACCTTTGCTTGTTGAATATCTCCCCTTATATAATGATTTTCAAAAACAAAGACATAACGTAAAACCTGGTGTTACAGGATGGGCGCAAGTAAATGGTAGAAATACTTTATCTTGGGATCAAAAATTTGAATATGATGTATGGTATGTTAAAAATCAAAGTTTTTTACTTGATATGAAAATAATATTTTTAACAATCAAATTGGTTTTAAAAAGAGATGGAGTAAGCTCAAAAACTTCAGCAACAATGGAAAAATTTGAAGGTAGTAGATCAAATGAATAAACAAGAGTTAAATATCCTTATATGTAGTGCGGGAAGAAGAGTGAGTTTAGTTAAAATTTTTAAAAAAACACTAGATACTCACAAAGATGTGTTTGGAAAAGTTTATACGTGTGATTTAAATCCAAGTCTTAGTGCTGCTTGTCATATTTCAGATGGATATATAAAAGTTCCAAGAGTTACACACAAAGAGTATTTAGACATTTTGAAAACATTCTGCAAACAAAACAATATATCAATTATTATTCCAACCATAGACACCGAATTAGTCGTTTTATCTGAAGCTAAAGAAGAATTTTTAAAAGAAAATATACAAATCATTATATCTTCCAAAGAAATTTGTGAAATATTTTATTTAAAAACATCAACTGAACAGTTTTTTGTTGATAATGGATTTGACACACCAAAAACTATTAATAACTTGATTACATGTAAATATCCTATCTTTGCCAAACTCAACAATTCATCATCTTCGATTGGTGCACAAATAGTTTATGATCAAAAAATTGCAATTGAATTATCAAAAAGTAATAATTATATTTTTCAAGAGTATATATGTGCTGAAGAATTTACAGTAGATGTTTTTATGGACAAAAATGAAAATATAATTTCTGCAATTCCAAGAAAAAGATTAGAAGTAAGAGCTGGTGAAGTAAGCAAAGCTTTAGCAATTAAAAATAAAAAAATTTTAGAAGAAATACAAAAATTATGTAAAAAATTAAAAGGTGCTTATGGTTGCATAACAATTCAAATTTTTGTCACAGATGAAAGAATTACATTTATTGAGATAAATCCAAGATTTGGTGGCGGATACCCACTGAGTTATTTTGCTGGAGCCAATTTTGCGCAATACATAATCGACGAATTTCTTGGAAAAAATTTAGAATTTGATGATAGCTGGATAGATAAAACATTAATGCTTAGATATGATAGTGAGGTCATTTTAGATGGTAGTAGTTTATGATCTTGATGATACATTATATGATGAGGTAGACTTTGTAAAAAGTGGCTTTAAAGAAGTTGCAAACTATTTATCAAATCGTGATTATTATTATTACATGTATGATACTTTTTTAAATATGGGTAGCGGTAAAGTATTTAACAAACTAATCGAAAAATACAACCTTGAAGTTTCAATAGAAAAACTTGTTGAAATATATAAGTTTCATAAACCAAACATAAAATTAAATCATCACACAATTGAGCTTTTAAATTTTACAAAAAAATATAGAACTGCTCTTATTAGTGATGGCCATTATATAATGCAAAAAAATAAATTCGATGCACTTGATTTAAAAAAATATATAAAGTTTACAATTTTTACTGACTTCTATCATACAAAAAAACCTGAAAATTTATCATTTGAAATGGTTATGAATAAATATAAAAATGAAGATAAATTTATATATATTTCTGACAATCCGTCAAAAGACTTTATTGCTCCAAATAAACTTGGATGGTTAAGTATTAGATATAAAAACAAACGTGGAATTTATAAAAATTTTAAAAATAATGCAACTTTTGAAGTTAATGATAGACTTGCTATAATAAGCATTTTAAAGGATTTATCAAAATGAATAAACGTATTTTTTTATCAGCTCCTCACATGAGTGGTAAAGAGCTAGAGTATATAAAAAAAGTTTTTGAAAGTAACTACATAGCACCACTTGGTGAATATGTAAACAAATTTGAAGATAGCATCAAAGACTATACAAAAGCAAAACACGCTCTTGCTCTTAGTAGTGGAACTGCTGCTATTCACTTGGCATTAAGAGTGCTTGGCATAAAAGAAAATGATGATGTTTTAGCTTCAACTTTTACTTTTATAGGTTCTATTAATGCTATCATTTATCAAAATGCAAATCCTGTTTTTATAGATTCAGATATCGACTCTTGGAACTTAAATCCAAATCTTTTAGAAAATTATCTCAAGTCAGCCATCAAAAAACCAAAAGCACTTATACTAACTCATCTTTATGGACAATGTGCAAAAATTGAAGAAATCACAAATATTTGCAAAAAATACAATGTATATCTCATTGAAGATGCTGCTGAATCTTTGGGAGCATTTTATAAAGACAAACACACAGGAACATTTGGAGATTTTGGAATATTTTCGTTTAATGGAAATAAGACTATCACAACAAGTGGTGGTGGAATGCTTATAAGCAATAACGAAGAGTACATAAAAAAGGCTAGATTTTACTCAACTCAAGCAAGAGAAAATTACCTACATTATGAACACAATGAGTATGGCTATAACTACAGAATGAGTAATGTATTAGCAGCGATTGGCGTTGCGCAAATGGAAGTTTTAGAGGATAGAGTTTTGAAAAAAAGAGAAATTTTCAATTGGTACAATATGCATTTAAAAGATATAGAAGAGATTACTTTTATGCCTGAAATTCAAAATTCAAGAGCAAATAGATGGCTTACAACATTAACTTTCAAAAAAAGCGATTATAAAAAAATAATACAAAAATTAAACGATATAAATGTTGAGAGTAGGCCTTTGTGGAAACCTATGCATATGCAAAATCTTTTTAAAAATTCTAAAGCATTAGTGGATGGAACAAGTGAAAATCTCTTTAATCATGGTATTTGTCTAGCAAGTAGTACAACTATGAGTGAAGAAGATGTAGAGAGAATTTGTAAATGCGTTAAGGAAAATTTATCCCAATGAGATTGATGCCAGATAAAAGATTATTAAACTTTTTAGTTATAGTTGTTCTTACATGTATAACTTTTGTATGGACATTTTTTATTTTTAGACAGCCAGTTATTTGGTGGGCTATTGGATTTGTTGTTTTACTGAGATGTTTATTTTCTTTTTTGATCCTTCAAGATTTCTCTCTTAGTTGGTCTAAGGCTAGTCCAACTACGTTTCTTATAAAAAGCATAGTAAATATAGTTGCGGCAATAATTTATATTCCGATACTATACGGAAAAGTTCGCCTTGCTTTTATGGCAAGTGAACTGTTTTTCTATATATTTTCTTATTCATTTTTGATGTATTTTTATTGGTATGTAAACAATAGAGGAAGTGTATCTAAAACAAAATCTTTGGTTATTTATGGAGCTGGAAAGGCTGGAACTAAACTTCAAAATGAATTTAGAGAAACATCTTTTAATCTGATATGCTTTATAGATGACGATAAAGATATGCAAAAAAGAAGTGTTGATGGAGTTAAAATACTATCGCTACAAACATTTAAAGAAAAATTTAAAGATAGAAAAATGGATCTTTTGGTTGTTGCAATGCCTTCTGTACGCAAAACAAGAACAAAAGAGATTTTTGATGAAACAATTTCTTATTTTAATAAAGTAAAAATTCTTCCTTCTTTGGACGAAATATTAAGAGAAAAAGACTTTTCTTTACAACTTAAAGATATATCTTTGGAAGATTTACTTGCTAGAAATCCAAAAGATTTAGATAAAAAATCTATATCAAATTTCATAAACAATAAAATTGTTATGATAACTGGTGCGGGTGGAAGTATTGGTAGTGAAATAGTAAGACAATGTATAAAATATAAAGCAAAAAAAATTGTTCTTCTTGATCATAGCGAGTATAATTTGTATAAAATTACCGAAGAGATAAATGGCTTTATCGATTTTTCTTCTATATTGCAATCCGTAACCAATACAACTTTGCTTGATAAAACATTTTCAACCCATAAGCCAGAAGTGGTTATTCATGCAGCTGCTTATAAGCATGTTCCCTTGGTTGAAGACAATATGCAAGATGCTATAATAAACAATATCGTAGGAACAAAAAATACTATTGATATATCAATAAAATATAATGTCAAAAAATTTATTCTAATCTCTACAGATAAAGCTGTAAGGCCTACAAATGTGATGGGTGCTACAAAAAGAATTTGTGAACTGTACGCGCAAAATGTTGATTCAAAAAATAGTGAAATTGCTGCTGTGAGATTTGGAAATGTTTTAGGGAGCAGCGGGAGTGTTATACCAAAGTTTCAAGAACAGATAGAAAAAGGTGGCCCCGTAACCGTTACTCATCCAGATATCACAAGATATTTTATGTTGATTCCTGAAGCATGCGAATTGGTCCTTCAAGCTGCAAGCATTGCAAAAGGTGGTGAAATATTTATACTTGATATGGGAAATCCTGTAAAAATATATAATTTAGCCAAAAAAATGATAAGTTTAAGTGGCAAAAATGATATAGATATAGTTTTCACTGGTTTAAGACATGGAGAAAAACTGTATGAGGAATTACTTATAGATGAAAGTGAAAATAAAACTACATATGAGTCTATAACTGTTGCCAAGAAAACCAATTACAACATAGATGAATTAAATAAAGATATAGAAAAACTACTTTCTTCAGAAAACAAAATAGAACAGTTGCAACATATTGTTAAAGAGTATACACCAAAACACTAGATTTATTTTTTCTCTTCCATATAAACACTGTCTATCGCTTGGCAAATAATATGCCCTATCATGATATGCATCTCTTGAATGCGTGGAGTATCGTTTGCGGGAACTACTAAATTTACATCACAAACATCATTCATATCTCCACCACCTCGTCCGCTAAAACCTATAGTTCTGCATCCAAGTTCATGACCTAGTTTTAGTGCATTTATAACATTTGGACTTTTGCCACTCGTTGAAATACCTATAAGCAAATCTCCTTTGTTTGCCAAAGCTTCTACCTGTCTTTTAAATACCAAATCATAACCATAGTCGTTTGATATAGCAGTTAGTGCCGAAGTGTCTGTAGTAAGTGCGATTGCAGGAAGTCCTCTTCTTTCAACCCTATATATTCCTATCAATTTTGATACTATTTGTTGTGCGCTAAATTCACTTCCAGAGCCTCCAAAGATGAGTATTTTATTGCCTTTTGAAATAGTGTCAGTAGCTATAATACAAGCCGTATATATATAACTTTGCAACTCATCAAAACTTTTTTTAGCAACTTCTACATGAGAAGCTATCTCATCTCTTATCATATTCATCATAACTTTTCCTTACTCTAAATCAAATTAAATAGATTTTATTATATTTACACTTTTTTAACACTTTTGTTTGTTATTATTTTAACCATAAATTATTGAATTAATTTTTTAGGTTGACTTAACACAAGGAAATCTAAGGAGTTGATAGATATAATCATCATTCAATTATAAAATTTTTAGGAGATAACCAATGAAAATATCAACAATCGTTGCTTCTGCTTTAATTGTTGCGGGTTTTGCATCTCAATCATTTGCTGCTGCGCCTGAGGCTATATTTAAACGCTGTACAGTTTGTCATGGCAAAAATGCAGAAAAGGTTCCACCAGGTGGTACAAAAATCACTGCTGATTTAACAGCCGATGAAATCAAGTCATCTCTAAAAGGCTACAAAGCTGGAACATACGGTGGAAAAATGAAAGCTAGCATGATTGGTCAAGTTAAATCTTTATCAGATGCTGATATCGATGCTTTAGCGGATTATATAGTTACAAATTTTGGTAAAAAATAAGCTTTATTTACCGGCCAATCAATCTGGTGGTCGGTAATTTTTCTCTTTGTCTTTTCTTTTTGCTTCCTCTTTTCTTTTCTCCATAATAACAGCATCATTTAAATCATCTTCACTATCACTGTGAACTATATCTAAAAATTTATTTCTATCATCAAAGTAACCTCTTTTGAGCCCCCAAAGAAGTGCTAAAAGTGCGATGGCTGCTAAAAATATGGAAACTCCAAGCATCATAGCTACAACAAAATTGCTCATTTTACTCCTTTGACATTTTTAATCCGTAAAGCATTTAAAATCACCAAAATAGAACTAAGCGACATGGAAAGTGCAGCGATTAGTGGTATAACAAAGCCAGCGATTGCAAGTGGAATGGTTATGATGTTATAGCCGATAGAGAAAATTATATTTTCTCTAACTCCTCTAAAAGTCCTTTTTGAAATTAAAAAAGCGTTATAAATCGACCGTAAAGAGTCATCCATGAGCACTACATCACTTACATTTACAGCTATGTCTGCTCCACTTCCAATGGATATAGCTATGTCACTTTTGGCTAATGCAATTGTATCATTTATGCCATCTCCTGCCATTACAACTTTTCTGCCATTTTGTTTTAGGTTTTCTACAAATTCAGCTTTTTGCAAAGGTAAAAGCGAAGAGTAAAACTTCTCTATGCCAACCTCTTTTGCTATCTCTTTTGCTGCTATTTCGTTATCGCCAGTTAACATCACAACTTCAATGCCAAGATTTTTTATATCTTTTATAGCCTCTTTTGAATCCTCTCTTGGAGTATCTTTTAGGGTAAATTTTGCACACAGTGTATCATCTATTGCAAACCAGTAAGAAGTTCCGCCATCATCTTTACATGTAAAGCCAAATTCGTTTATAAATCTTGCATTTCCACCGATTATCTTTTGGTTTTTAAAGCTTGCTTCAATGCCTTTTGCTTCTATATTTTTTACATGTAATAGTTCAACTTCTTTTACGCTTTCGTATGTTTTTTCTAAATAATTTGCAACCCCCTTGCTTACTGGATGAAGCGAGTTTTTAGCAAGTGAATACAAAACATTTACATCAAACTCTTTAAAAGTTTTCATCTGTGTAACTTCTGGCTTTCCTTTTGTTATAGTTCCCGTTTTATCAAGAACCAAAACATCACACTTTGACATCTCTTCTAAAAACTTCGTCTCTTTAAACAAAACTCCTCTTTTTGCCCCAACTCCAAGTCCAACAAGAGTGGCAACAGGAGTGGCAAGTGCTAAAGCACAAGGACAAGCTATAACTACAACGGAAATGGCAACGATCAAAGCTCTCTCAAACCCAGAAAAATACCACCAACCAAGCAGGGTTAAAAAAGCGATTGAAAGTATAGTTGCTGAAAATTTTCGTGAGATTTGATTTGCAAGTTGCTCGATGCGAGGTTTTTTTGTCATCGCATCTTCAAGTATCGTTGTTATCTTGTGTATCGTTGACTCATTTGCCCTCACACTTGCTTTATATCTCATGACGCTATCTAAACAAATAGTGCCGCTTGTTATCTTGTCTCCCATTTTTTTTAAAACTGGTATGCTCTCTCCTGTTAGACTTGCTTCATCAAAAGAGCCTTCACCACTTACGCAAATCCCATCAATCACTATCTTTTCACCAGCTTTAACTTCTATGATATCGCCAACTTCCACGTTTTCAATGCTGATAAAAACTTTCTCGTTATTTTTTACTATCAAAACTTCGTTTGGCAAAGTTCCAGCTATCATATCAAGTGTATCGACAGCTCTTTTTCTCATCAAAACTTCAAAATATTTTCCAGCAAAAACAAAGGTTATTATCATGGTAACCGAGTCAAAATATGGCTCGCCTTTGCCACTAAACATAACATACATAGAGTAGATATAAGCCAAAGTTGCACCAGTTGCAACGAGTAAATCCATAGTTAAGTATTTATGCTTAAGCCCGTAATACGCGCCTTTATAAAACACAGAACCTGTATAAAAAAGAGTTGGGGTTGCAAGCAGAAACTCTGCAAAAATCAAGATATTTTTTGTATCTCGCTCCATTCCCGTAAAGTATCCGCTGTACTGAGCTATAGCTATCCACATGATATTCATGGTTGTGCAGATACCAACTATAAGTTTTGCGTAGTACTCTCTTCGTTCTGCGTTTATCCTCTCTTCTTGGAGTTTTGCATCATAAGGATAAGCGTTGTAGCCGATACTTCTTATAGCTGCTATGATGCTTGAGAGAGATGTGGCTTCTTTATCCCAAACTATCTTTGCTTTGTGATTTGCTTCAGATATATTTACTTCAACGATGCCTTCGCTTTTGTGTAAAACTTTTTCGTTTAACCATATACAAGCTGAGCAGTGAATCCCTGAGATAACAAGAGAAACTTCGCAGAGTCCATCTTTTTCTTTTACATATTTTTTTGTAAATCCATCTAAATCAAATTTTGATAAATCATCAGCCAACTCTTGAGGTGGGTTTAGAGTTGCTTTGCCTTTTTTAGTATAGAAACTATCAAGTCCAGAATCATGTAAGAGATGAAAGACTCCTTGGCAACCTTTACAACAAAACTTTTTAGAAGGAGAAAAACTTGTATCATCTATAAGAACACTCTCATCATAGCTAAGTCCGCAGTGCTCACATCTTGTTTTTGCCATTAAAATATCTCTAGTTTAAGTAATATAGTTGTGGCATTATAAGAAAAGTTTACTAAGAAAGGATTAAACCCTAATTTTAAGAGTTTATCGCTATTATTCGCAAATGGAATTTTACTACTTTTTAACAATATTTATCTTTTGTGAAATCTTTGAATTGTCCATGCAAAAAGGCTCAAAACTTAGTGAGTATTTGGGTTCACTTTTGAAGATTTACTCTCGTGGTCCACTTGTGTTTTTGTTTTACAACCCAAGTTTTTATATCACGATTTTTGCAATCATCTCATTTAACCAGTTTGGTATTGCAGCGTTTTTGCTCTTTACATGTAAACTATTTGATTTGATTTTAAAAATCATGCTACTTGATAGGATAACAAACAACAAGCCACTTGGATTTTTCACAGCAATGTTGCAAGAAGATACACATATAGGAAATGCTTTAAAGATTTGCGTTTCATGTTTTTACGTAGTACTTTTTTATATCGCTTTTGTTTAGTTTGTGCACGGTCTTAAAAGTAAAAGGCTTTTAACTTACACATTTGCTTGACAATATACAGGGATTTTGTATAAAATTGCACTTGTTATTTTTAAATAAAACTACATTGTTTGCTTAAACAAACTCTCATCAAAATATTATCCACTTAAGAAGAAGGACTTATGGAAGAAACTCCACAAACACCCCAAAGTGCTGAAAAACAGCCATCAAAAAACCATAAAAATAGAACACATGTGCCAGTTGAAGGCTACAGAATCGAAGATTTAAGAACTTTTCCACTTGATAAATTACTTGAAATCGCAGCAGAAATCGGAGTTGAAAATCCAAACGAATTAAAAAGACAAGACTTGATGTTTGAGATATTAAAATCACAAACAAGCAAAGGCGGTTTCATACTTCTAACTGGTATTTTAGAGATTTCACATGAGGGTTATGGCTTTTTAAGAGCAACTGATTCAAACTTAACAGATAGCGCAAATGACGCTTATGTTAGTGCAACGCAGATTAAAAAGTTTGCTCTAAGAACTGGCGATATCGTAACAGGACAGGTTCGCCAACCAAAAGATCAAGAGAGATATTACGCACTTTTAAAGATAGAAGCTATCAACTATCTTCCTATGCAAGATTCACGCCACCGTCCTTTATTTGACAACTTAACACCACTTTATCCAACTGATAAAATCAAACTAGAGTACAATCCTATGAAACTAACAGGACGCGTACTTGACCTTTTTACTCCTATAGGAAAAGGACAACGTGGACTTATAGTTGCACCTCCTAGAAGTGGTAAAACAGAACTTATGAAAGAACTAGCTCACGGTATTTCATACAATCATCCAGAAGCTGAATTAATCGTCCTTTTAGTTGATGAGAGACCAGAAGAAGTTACAGATATGCAAAGATGTGTGAAAGGCGAAGTTTTTAGTTCAACCTTTGACCTTCCAGCTTCAAATCACGTTCGTGTAGCTGAACTTGTTATAGAAAAAGCAAAAAGACGTGTTGAGATGGGCAAAGATGTAATCATCTTGCTTGATTCAATCACAAGACTAGCAAGAGCTTACAACACAGTAACGCCATCAAGCGGTAAAGTACTAAGTGGTGGAGTTGATGCAAACGCTCTTCATAAACCAAAGAGATTTTTTGGAGCAGCTAGAAACATCGAGTTTGGTGGAAGTTTAACTATCATCGCAACTGCACTTATTGAAACTGGAAGCAGAATGGACGAAGTTATCTTTGAAGAGTTCAAAGGTACTGGAAATAGCGAGATAATCTTAGATAGAAATATAAGTGATAGAAGAATTTACCCTGCTGTAAACATTACAAAATCTGGAACAAGAAAAGAAGAGTTGCTTGTAACTCCTGAAGTGCTTCAACGTGTTTGGGCTCTTAGAAGCGCAATCTCTCAAATGGATGACATAGAAGCATTAAAATTCTTATACTCAAAAATGCTAAAAACAAAAGACAATGATGAATTTTTAGCTGCTATGAACGAAGGTTAAAAAACTTGCGAGTTGGCGTATATGATAGTGGAGTTGGTGGGCTAAGCGTTGTAAAAAGCTTACTTGCCCACAATCTTTTTGATGAAATCATCTACTATGGCGACACAGCTCGCGTTCCTTATGGTGTAAAAGATAAAACTACTATAGTTCGCTACAGCTTAGAATCTTTAGAATTTTTAAAAAATTTTGATATAAAACTACTGATAGTTGCCTGCAACACAGTAAGCGCTTGGGCTCTTAGTGAAATGCAACAAAATGCTGACTTTGACATTATAGGCGTTATAGAACCTGGCGTCATGGCTACAAAAAAAGTTACATGTAAAGATGACTCCGTGCTAATTCTTGGAACAAAAGCTACCATTTCAAGTGGACTTTATCAAAACAAACTAAAAGAGTGTGGCTACAAAAACATACAAGCCATAGCCCCTTCTCTTTTTGTCCCAATCGTTGAAGAAGGGCTATTTAGTGGTGAGGTTCTGAAAAGCACAATGCACCACTATTTTAAAGATATAAAACAAAATCCAGATGCTGTAATCCTTGGATGTACACACTTCCCTCTTATACAAGACGCTCTTCAAAACTACTTCCCAAAAAGCAAACTCATACACTCAGGTGACGCGATAGTTGAGTACCTGCAAAATAACTACAAACTTCCACTTCCAAAAGAAAAAACAAAACTAACCTTGCTTGCAAGTGCCGATATCGAATCTTTGAAAAAAACTGCAAAGGTTTGGTTGAATTTATAATATAATAAAAAATGTGGAGTATTCATGATAGATTTGTCTTTTTTAAAAACGGCTTCTGACATATTGGCTGATACAGATAATGGATTGTCTGGTACACAGCTAGAGAAATATCTAACTAAATATTCCTATGATTTTCATGCAAAACTTCCTTATCCTACAATTAAGTCAAAAGTATATAGTGTGTCAAATAAAAGAACATTTTTGTTTGACAACCTAAAAGTATTCAAACCGGAACAACAATTTTCAATAATCAATGACTTATCACAAGATATTAAGTTCAAGAACGATACTACAATAACAAACTTACGAATAAATCTTTTTAATAGATATGGTAACCTAAATCAATCTCACGGATACTTAGAAAATTTGGAATTAATAAATGAAACAAAACATTGGCTTTCTGATTTTCCAAAATCTTTAAAACTTTATAATGAATCATTAGAGAAACTTCAAGCAAAAGTTTATGAAAGAAATACTCTAGATGATATAAGACTATCACTAGAATTACTTTTAAAAGAAATTTTCAATAATGATAAATCTTTAGAAAATCAAAAGAGCGATATAGGAAAATTTGTTAAAGAAGAAAATGGCTCACAAGAATTTTCAAATATGCTCATAAAGCTTGTAGATTATTTTTCTAAATATCAAAATGAGTATATAAAACACAATGATAAAGTTGTTAAATATGAAATATGTTTTACGATAGAACTTGCGTCACTCTTTATGAAGCAATTAATCAAACTTAACACACAACGATCTTTATAGTTAAATAATATTCAATGCAACACAAAACCAACGTAATGCGGATATTTGACCAAACAAAAGTGGTTTACAAACACTACACTTATGAGAGTTCTGGTGCCATAAGTGGAGTAGAAGTTGCAAATGCACTAAATCAAAATCCTGCACAAGTTTTTAAAACACTTGTAACAGTTGCAAAATCAAAAAAGTATTTTGTATTTTTAGTTCCAGTTCTATCTGAGCTTGATTTGAAAAAAGCAGCTGCAAGTGTTGATGAAAAATCTTTGGAGATGATAAAACAAAAAGAGCTTTTGGGCTTGACTGGTTATATACACGGTGGTTGCTCACCGGTTGGTATGAAAAAGTTTTTTACAACTACAGTCGATGAAAGTGCAAAAGATTTTGACACAATCATATTTAGTGCTGGTAAAATCGGCTATCAAGTAGAAACAAGTCTTAGTGAACTTAAAAAAGTTATAACATTTAACTTAGCACTTATCACAAAATAGTCTTTACATGTAAAGTCAAACTGTCCGGAAATTCCGGACAACTGAAGTTTTTTCTAATTCACCTTCTTTAAAAACCTTACCAATATGCTCCGAAATAGTTCTTTTGCTTTTATCAAACAAAACTTCCATCTGCTTTTGACTTAGCCAAACACTATCATTTTCAAGTGAAACTTCAAGATTTATCTCACCATTTTTGTCTTTAAAAATAGCTATTTTATTGTTTAGTTCTTCCATTTTGACAACTCCTTTTTAAAACATTTTTATTTTATCTACTTTATGCAAAAACAAAAGAAAATCTTTCAAATTGACATTTTTTACATGTAAAAAACCATTTTTAATCAACTAAAAGATAAAATATTTCTTTTTAACTGAGGAGTTTTTTGTGTCACAAGTTTTAGCATTAAAGTATAGACCATCAAGTTTTGACAAGTTAATAGGACAAGATGCTGTTGCCCAAACACTCTCTTTGGCTCTAAATCAAAACAGACTCTCTCATGCTTATCTTTTTTCAGGCCTTAGAGGAAGCGGAAAAACTTCAACTGCGAGGATTTTTGCAAAAGCCTTAGTTTGCGACAAAGGTCCAACGGCTACGCCTTGCGAAGTTTGTGAAAATTGTCTCATGGCAAACGAAAATCGCCACATAGATATCATCGAAATGGACGCTGCAAGTAGTAGAAAGATTGATGATATAAGAGATTTGATAGAGCAAACAAAATACAAACCAAGCATAGCAAGATTTAAAATCTTCATCATCGACGAAGTTCACATGCTTACAAAAGAGGCATTTAACGCACTTTTGAAAACTCTTGAAGAGCCACCAGAATTTGTAAAGTTCATACTTGCGACAACTGATCCTATGAAGCTTCCAGCGACTATTTTGTCTCGAACTCAACATTTTCGTTTTAAACAAATCTCTCGTGATGATACGGTAAAACATTTATCTCATATATTAAACTTAGAACACATCACGTACAAAACGGACGCGCTTGAAATCGTTGCACGGGCTGGCAATGGAAGCTTGAGAGATACTTTGACCCTGCTTGATCAAGCTATCATCTACTCAAAAGGCGATTTAACGGCTTCAAGCGTTGCTTCTCTTCTTGGATTACTTGATCCTAAAAAGATAGAAGATATATTTAACATTGTTTTTGAAAATGATAGAAAAAAACTTTTGGAGCTTTGCAAAGAGTTAGAAAGCTACGAATGTGAAACCGTTATAGACGAACTCATCGCTTACTTAAAAGATAGATACTACGAGCAAGATGCAAAGTTTAGAACGCTAGCAACCGAGAGATTTTTTAGGATTTTAAGCGAAGCTAAAAGCTTGCTGTTTTTAAATGCTGATAACGGCTTTGTCTTAACTTTGGTATTTTTCAAAATGCTTGAAGCATTAAATCTTAAAAAGATAGACGACGCTATTGAGAGTTTAGAAAAAGAACAAGTAAAAACTGTACAAACAAAACCTTTACATGTAAAAGAAAACGAGCCAAAAGATGAAGTAAAAACTGATACAAACTCTTTACATGTAAAACAAGAAAGTATAAAAATACCAGAGGAAGAAAGTAGCGAACTTGCACTATTTAAAAAGTTTGTGGCAATGCTTTACGATAGAAACTCAGAACTTGGTGAATGCTTTGAAAAATCAGTAACTTTTGTAAGTTATGAGGATGGCGCTTTGAGCTTAAATTCTGCAGCGCGTGATGAGTGCAAACAAGTATTGCGACAAAGTTCAGCCATCATAAGACACTTAATGCAAGAAGTTTTTGGCATTGAAACAAGGCTCGTGATGACACAAATCAAGCCTGAGATAAAAGAAGAGTCACGTGCAGTTAAAAAAGAGGAAGCTCCAAAACCACAAGAGCCTAAAATAGAGAAAAAAGAGGAAAATATACTCGAAAATGAGTTTGTAAAAAAGGCGATTGAACTATTGGCTGAGCAGTAACCAATATGTTTACAAAAATGATATAATCATAGCTTGAAATAATTATATACATATACATAAGGAAGATGATGACAAATAAAGAGTACTTAAAAGCGATGTTCAAACTCCAACAACAATTAAACGATGAGACAAATGGATCTGGTTGGGAGAAGGGATATACAAAAACTAACAATATTATAAATTGGCGAAGATGCATATACATGGAGTGCGCGGAGCTTGTTGATAGCTTTAACTGGAAACACTGGAAAGACTTAAACAAACCTGTCGATTGGGAAAATGTGAGAGTTGAGATAGTCGACATTTGGCACTTTATCATGAGCTTACTACTTGAACACTACTCAAATCACAAACTTGGCACTATCGACGCTATCGTTGAAACCATCGTAAATACAAAAGGTTTCAAAGAGTTTTCTGGTGACATCGACTCCAGTGATAATGGCTCTTTTGAGATTATAAACGACATAGAAATCATCATACACAAAGCTACAAAAAAGGCTTATGGCGAGTTTGACCCTATGCTTGTTGAGTATTTTACTCTAGCTTTTAAGTGCGGTATAAACTTGCAAACTCTATACAAATACTACATTGCAAAAAATGTATTAAATAGATTTCGCCAAAACAACGGCTATAAAGATGGAACTTACAAAAAACTTTGGAATGGCAAAGAGGACAATGTAGTTATGCTTGAAGTCTTAGAAAGTGGCACTTTTGGTATTGATGAGCTTTATAAAAAACTTGAGGGTTTATATAAAAAATCTAAATGAATTATGAGATTTTCAACAAAAGTTTAAAAGACTTTTTATCTGGCAAATTTTTAACACTCTCTTTTGCACCACTACTTGCGGCTGCTATAGTTCTTAGCATCTTAATGGTGCTTGGTGTAAAAGAGTTACTTGATTTAATCCAAACTTTTATAGACACAAACTCCATCGATCCTGTTTTCAAAGAGGAGTATCCATGGCTTGTTAAGATTTTAAGTTACGGCTTTGTTCACTGGATAATAAGTGCTATCTTTTTTACTTTTGGCTCACTTTTGGTAGTTGTTTTTTCTATAGTTATAGCGGTTTTAGTATTAGGATTTTTAACTCCAACTGTTGTAAAAACTTTGCACCAAAAATACTACTCACATTTGCCCTTGCCAAAAGAGACTTTGTCTGTTAGTAAAACGCTACTTATCACGCTTTTTATATTTTTAAAATTTATAGGATTACTGCTTATTTGCATTCCTTTTATGTTTATACCTCTTGTAAACATCATAGCTTTTAACGCTCCTTTTTACTACCTTTTTCACAAACTTATGGTATTTGATGTAGCTTCAAACATCTTTGATGAAAGCAGTTACAAAAAAGCTATAGAACCATTTAAAATGCAACTTATAGTTATAACTTTTTGCTTTTTTATACTTGCACTCATTCCTGTTCTTGGGCTATTTTTGCAACTATTTTTTGCAATATACCTCACGCATTACATATTTTTAAAGGTATTGA
>JBKECC010000107.1:0-4805 GCA_047974135.1 Campylobacteraceae bacterium
AATAAAGCAATTTACAAAAATTTGTAAACGTACTTTAAAATGGTGGTCGCTATAAGACTCGAACTTATGACATCCACCTTGTAAGGGTGGCGCTCTACCAACTGAGCTAAGCGACCAAAAACACTGAAAAATGGTGACCCGCGAAGGATTTGAACCTTCGGCCACCTCCTTAAAAGGGAGATGCTCTACCGACTGAGCTAGCGGGTCATTGTAAAAACAAGAGTGAAATTATATGTAAAAACGACCTCTTTGTCAAGGAAAAAATCGATTTTTTTCATATTTTACAAATAAGATACTATAAAACTTGCAATTGCGTTTTGTGCGCTGCTTATCTGGATGTATTCTCTATCCCCATTTATGTGGAGTTTTGTGATGTTTGGGCTCTCTCCTTTTTTAGCAATTCCAACAAAAACAGTACCGATAGGTTTCTCTTTTGAACCACCGTTCGGTCCTGCTAAGCCACTCGTTGCTATTGCGTAGGTTGAGTTAAACTCTTTAAAGACGCCGTCCGTCATTGCTTGTATGCACTCTTTACTTATAGAGCCAAACTCTTCAAATATCTTTTTATCAACACCCAAAATCTTCTCTTTTGACTCATAAGAGTACGAAACTACACTCCCTTTAAATATAGATGACACGCCGCTTCTTGTTGTAAACATAGCTGAAAGTATCCCACCATTACAACTCTCGGCAAAGGCGATACTCTCATTTTTCTCTTTTAATTTTTGGATGATATATAAAATCACATCATCTTCAACTATGATGATTTTATAAAATTCATCTTTTAAGAAAGTAAAAAAGTTTTGTTTATCAAAAAGCAGACTATTTTTTACATGTAAAAGAGCCCAGTTTTTGCAAATCAAACTTACAGATATTTCTATATTTAACGTTTTTGTATATTTTTCTACGGCTTCTTTTAAAGCTAAAATATCAACTCCAAAAATGTTTACATGTAAAGAGTCTTTTTGCTTCTCATAAAGAAAATTTGGCAACTTTTCGCCCTCGCTTAACTTTACAACATTTAAAAAAGAGTTGTTAAAGCTAAGCAAGAAACTATCTTTTTCATATTTTATGGATTTTGATGGTATTAAAAAGCCATCTTTTAACTCTAAACTATCATTTGTAAGCGTTGATACAATCTTGCTAGTTAAAGCAAAACTCTCATCGTTTGTTAAAACTATCAAATATTCATGAGTTTTTGCTAAATCTTCCAAAACAAAAAGTAACTCTTTGTCATTTTTTTGCATGCATTTTATGGTTGTGGGAAATTCAAATTTTTTTGAAATATTTTGCATTATGTAGTTTAAAAAAGCTCTATTATTTACTAAATTATTTCCAATGATTAAGCACGCAATTTTCATAAAAAATCCTTAAAATTACTTTTGAAAATTATAACACAAGCAAGCAAAATGCCTTTACATGTAAGAGCTTCTTAAAAACTTTTTAGATAAAATCTCCAAATTTTAAATACTAAAAAGACACTACACTATGCCTTTTTGCCTCAAATTTTAAGGAGATAAATTTATGGATTATAAGGACACACTCCTTTTGCCTACAACAGGTTTCCCAATGCGCGGGAATCTTCCCCAAAATGAACCGATGCGATATCAAGAGTGGTTTAGCACAAGAGAAGTTTACAAAAAAATGAAAAAAACAAGAGAGAAAGCGACTAAAAGCTTTAATCTCCACGATGGGCCTCCATACGCAAATGGAAACATTCATATTGGTCACGCACTAAATAAAATCTTAAAAGACATCATAGTTAAAACACACTATTTTAATGGAGAAAGTGTTCGTTATGTTCCAGGCTGGGATTGTCACGGACTTCCTATCGAACAACAAGTTGAGATTGCTGTTACAAAAGAGAAAAAAGACGCGATGCCAAAGAGTGAGTTTCGTGAACTTTGCAGACTTCATGCAAAAAAATTCGTAGAAATTCAAAAAGAAGAGTTTAAATCTTTGGGAGTTGTCGGAGATTGGGAAAATCCATATCTTACGATGAAGTTTGAATTTGAAGCTGATATATACAGAGCACTTTGCCAGATTGCAAAAAAAGGACTTTTGGTTGAGAGAAGCAAGCCAGTTTTTTGGTCATGGGCTGCAAGAAGTGCACTAGCTGAAGCTGAAGTTGAGTACAAAGATAAAGAAGATTACTCAATATATGTAGCATTTGAATTAGATAAAGATGCACTTGAAAAGCTTGGTGCAAAAAACGCAAAAGCGGTTATCTGGACAACTACTCCTTGGACTTTACCTGCAAATATGGCGATTTCATTAAATCCAGAAGAGGATTATGTATTAACAGGAGATGATTTAGTAGTTGCAAAACCAAGACTTGAATCACTTATAAACGAAGGCGTTACAAAAGGCGGAGTTAAAAAGAGTTTTAAAGCAAGCGATTTAGAAAACTTATATGCGATAAATCCACTAAGTGGTAGAAAATCAAGATTTATACTTGGAAATCATGTTTTGATGGATGGAGGAAGTGGACTTGTTCACACAGCTCCAGGACATGGTGATGATGACTACAAAGTTTCACTAAAATACGGCATTGAAGTTATCATGCCAGTTGATGAAGAGGGAAAATACGACCAAACTGTAGTTCGTGAAAAACTTTTCTTTGAACCAGAAGAGTTTATTGGAATGCATGTTTTTAAAGCAAATGAGAGAATTTTAGAACTTCTTGGAAGCGCACTTTTGAAGTGTTCTAAATTTGTCCACTCATATCCATTTTGTTGGAGAACTCATAAACCAGTTATCTACAGAGCAACAAAACAGTGGTTTATAGCTATGGATGAAAAAAATGAAGGAAGTACCTTAAGAGAAAAAGCACTAAGTGAGATTGAAAAGTTAAAATTTTATCCAACTGCTGGTTATAAGAGATTAAACTCTATGATAGAAAACAGACCAGATTGGTGTATCTCAAGACAGCGTGATTGGGGAGTTCCTATAGCGTTTTTTAGAGATAAATTAAGTGGAGAGATTATCTACGATGCAGATGTTTTAGAAAATGTAGCAAATATCTTTAAAACAAAAGGTGCTGATGCTTGGTGGGACTTACATGTAAAAGATTTACTACCAAAAGATTCAAAATATAACCCAGATAATTTGGACAAAATCATGGATATTTTAGATGTTTGGTTTGATAGCGGAAGTACTTGGAAAGCAGTTTTAAAATCAGACAATTACGACGCTGGCGATTATCCAGCCGATATGTATTTAGAAGGAAGCGACCAACACCGTGGTTGGTTCCAAAGTTCACTTCTTGTAAGTACAGCAGCCGAAGGAAGGGCACCATATAAAAGCATTTTAACTCATGGATTTACCGTTGACGAAAAGGGTGAAAAGATGAGTAAGTCAAAAGGGAATGTTGTTGCACCTTCAGATATTGCAAAAAGATATGGAGTCGAGATTTTAAGACTTTGGGTTGGAACAAGTGACTATACAACGGAACTTAAAATCAGTGAAAACATTATAAAACAAGTTTCAGAACAGTATAGAAAGTTAAGAAATACATTTAGATTTTTACTTGCGAGCATCGATGATTTAGAAAAAGTCATGGAAGTTGAAGATATGGGCGCGCTTGATTTGTGGATACTAAGCACCGCAAAGAGCATTTTTGATGAAGTTCATGAATGCTTTAAGGCTTACAACTTTACAAAAGGTTACTCGATTTTAGCAAACTTTGTAGCAGTAGAATTAAGCGGTATATATATGGATATAAGCAAAGATAGACTTTACTGCGATGAGAAAAATGCAAATATAAGACGCTCAACTCAAAGTGCAATGGCTTTGATACTAGATAGATTTTTAGGCCTTGTTGCTCCTGTTTTAACTTATACTGTTGATGAGATTATGGAGTATGCGCCAAAGATTATAAAGAGTGGAAAAGCTGATGGATTTGATGTGCTCTATACTCCACTTCCAAGCGTAAAATCTGACTTAAATGGAGAGTTTTTAATAAATGCAAGAGAGAAATTTTTTGAGATTGTTGATAAACTAAAAAAAGATAAAATTATAAAATCAACACTTGAACTAAACCTTGTAACAAAAGCAAATGAGTTTAAAAAATTAAGCCTAACTGATGCAGAAGATTGGTTTACGGTAAGTAGAGTACAAGAGTCTCATGAGGGTGAAGTTTTAGGAAGCTTTGAAGTTGATGAGGATAAATTTATCATCACAAAAGCAACAGATGCAAAATGTCCTAGATGTTGGAAATTTAAAGCGAAAAGTGAAGATTGTTTATGCGAGAGATGCAGCGGAGTTGTAGGTGTTTGATTTAACCAAACCAGTTGAATTTGTACTGGTTTTAATCATGGTTGCGCTTATCTGCGTACTTATCGCTATTGGTATAATTTTTGTAAATAGAAAGACGAAAAAAATGAAGGAGAAAAATTGATAACTCTAAAAGAGGCATTAAAGCTCTCACCTGAAGAGATAAAAGAGTTAAGAGATGATTTAGCAAAGAAGATAAGTGAGAAAAAAGTCCTTGGAGCTTATGTTGAACAGTTGACAAACACAGCCTTAAATACTCAAGGCGAAGGCATCCCAATAGCCATAAAAGACAATATCCAAGTAAATGGTTGGAGTGTTACAAATGCATCAAAAATCTTGCAAAGATATATCGCTCCTTATGACGCAACTGTTATCACGAAAATGGCAGCAAAAAATTTAAGTGCATTTGGTAGAACAAATATGGATGAGTTTGCTATGGGAAGCACAACAGAGACTTCGTACTACGGAAGAACATTAAACCCTGCAAATCATGAGTATGTTCCAGGTGGAAGTAGTGGCGGAAGTGCTGC
>JBKECC010000135.1:0-20202 GCA_047974135.1 Campylobacteraceae bacterium
ATTTTACGATAGTAGAACTTGACCCAAAAATACACAAAGATGCTATCATGAGACTTTTTCATAAATGGGTAAGTGATAGAGTTCGCTATATGCCAAAAGAAGAAGAAGAGAGATTTTTAGAAGGCATACTTTTTGAGCAAACAGCTATAAAAAGATTGATGACTTATTTTGAAGAGTTAGAAGTAGTTGGTATTTGCATATTTATAGACAATGAACTAAAAGGTTTTACTGTTGGCGAAAAGATAAATAGCCACATAGCAAGTATCATCATTGAAAAATGCGACTTTGAAGTTTTAGGTTGTGCGCAGTTTATCTTTAGAGAATTTTCAAAAGTTTTAAGAGATAAATACGAAGTTGAATATATAAATGTTGGTGATGATATGGGATTTGAAAATCTTAAAAAAGTTAAAATGAGCTATCGTCCTGAGATTTTAATACCAAAATATACAATCTATCAAAAATGCTAAGATACGCAAACTTAGAAGATTTAAAAGCTCTTTGTGAGATTGAAAGCGAACTCTTTAATGAGAACAACTTTCCTCTCTCGCGTGAAAGTTTTAGATATCACATAAAACATAAGGCTATTTTTGTTTATGAAAAAGATTCAAATCCAGTGGGTTCTGTTTTAGTTTTATTTCGCACAAACTCCAAAACTGCAAGGATTTACTCTCTTGGTATTAAAAATGCATTTCAAGGACTTGGAATTGCCAAAATTCTTTTTGAAAAAGCACTCTTACATGTAAAAGAAAATGGAAAAGATTTTGCAAAACTTGAAGTAAGGGTTGATAACCAAAAAGCCATAAAGATGTATGAAAAATATGGCTTTACATGTAAAAGAGTTTTAAAAGAGTATTATCTCGATAAATGTGATGGTTTAGAGATGTTTAAAACCCTCTAATATCATCCATGGTTGTATTTAAATCAATGATAGTATCATTGTCTTCTTCTCTTGTTTGGGTGAAATCACTATTTTCCCCTTGTTGAATAAATCTGTAATTGCCTGCTTTGTAAACAGTCGTTTTATATTCAACTTGTGAATTTATCACACTTTCATCAAAAATCTTATGCATTCCTGGCAAGAAAAATCTGCCAAGCAGATACTCTGTACCTATAGAGGTTGAGTAATTTACCCAGTCATACTCCAAATTATTTCCAAGATTTGAATTCATAGTATTTAGTGAAGGTTTTATAGCTCCTATAGAACTTGCTATAAAGAAGTTTTTTCTATCTGCTGGTTGTGTTAGTGTTAAAAACATAGGTTGATAATTTATCTGAGTTGAAAGCATCGCAAATGGGTTATGTTTGTAAAGTCTTGTTTGTGAAGCAAGCAAACTTGTTGTAACAAGAGGGGTATTGAAGTAGAGGGTTGAAGCGTTTATATTTGTATTGTTTTCAAAAAAACCTTTATAATCATTTCTTACTGTGCTAAAAGTAGTATTTGATACAACTATTTTGTTTTCATCTCTTACCATCTCATTTAAGCTTTCACCTAGTTTACTTCCATCTGAAAATAAAATCGCAAAATCGTTTGAAAATTTGTTTAAACTTTTTATCTGTGCCCTATAATCAACTCCACCAAAAACAACATTTGCTGGAACATAAGGAAACATAGAACTATGCAAGGTTGGTATAAATATATTTAATCCATCACCATAATTTAGCAAGCTTTCTGCGCCTGATTGCGTTACTATGGCTATCACATGATGAAATCCATCTTGTCTGATGTCAAAAAGAGATTTTTTTATAGATTCTACCGATTCATCGCCACTGTTATACACTTGTACTTCAAACTCATTGCTTTGCTCTAAAAGATAAGCAGTTACTGAATTTACAGAAGTTAGCGCGTATCTTCCTATAGTTTTTTGTGGAGCTAGTATGGCTAATCTTACGTATCCTGTATCTACATCAACTAAAAAAACATTTAAAATTTGCCCGTAAAGTAGATAATTTTCTTGCAGAGTTTTTGTTGTATCTTTATCATTATATTTGCTTAAAAAACTAAATATTAACTTATCATCTAAAAGTTTTTGTACACATAAAAAATCACAACTTGTTCCTGTTAAGTCTATAAATACACTTTGAGGCAATGGAATAGAGGAGAATTTATCACTACTTGCAAAAGTTGAAGTAACTAAAAAAAACACAATGATTAATTTTAAAATTTTCATAAAAGTCCTTTAACTTTTAACATATCTTGATAAACATCCTTCTTTGCAGATGGATTTCTAAGCAAATAGCTCGGATGAAAAGTTGGGATCAGCTTTGCATTTTGAAATGCTAAAACTTCACCTCTTACTCTACTTATAGGGGTATCATACTCTCCGGTTAAATAATGATATGATGTGCTCCCAAGAGCAACTATCACGCTTGGATTTATACTTTTTATCTGACTTAATATATATGGCTTGCAAAATTCTGCCTCTTCAAGAGTTGGAACTCTGTTATTTGGAGGTCTACATTTTATGATATTTGCTATATAAACATCTTCTCTTTTTAACTCAAAAACATTCTCTATAATCTTTGTTAAAAGGATGCCAGCTTGCCCAACAAATGGTCTTCCCATAGAATCTTCGCTAGCTCCTGGTGCTTCACCTATAAACATAAGTTTAGCATTTGTATTTCCCTCTCCAAATACTATGTTTTTTCTACTTTTTGCAAGAGAGCATAGATGACAGTTTAAAACTGTACTCTTAAGCAAAGTAAACGAGTTTGGAACGGTTGAAGAGACTATTTCGCTTTGGCATTTTTCCTCTTCTTTAAAATACATGTAACCCATGGATTTATATATGTACAATTCTTTTAATGTTTTTAGATTTTCTAGCGTTTTCATAAGGGATTATAGTAGCTAAGAGGGGGTTAAAAAAAGATAAAAACCCTAAAAATTTAGGGTTTTAAAAAGTTATTCAGCAGCAACTGCTTCTACTGGATCACTTTCCCAGATTCCGTGTTTTGTACAGTAAGCATGAGCAACAAGATTTAGCTTTTTACCTGTTGGAACAATGTTAAAAGTTATCTCTGTTTGTCCTTTTGCACCTTGTCCGCCAAGTGTTCCTGCAACAAACACAGCACTATTTAGAAGTGTTTCTCCATTATAGAGTTTAATACTTTCTATGTAATGATCAAAATCATCTGGATGAGAATACTCTTTTCCAACTTTTACTGTAACTGCAAACTTCTCTCCAAGTTTGTAAGAGTTACTACAGTGGATAAATGGTGAATGTCTATCGATATAGTCTTTTTTTGCTTCTCTTTCAACTGTGTCGATATCTACATAACGATTGATTTTTGGCATTTTTTCTCCTTTGGTTAAATATATGAAATGGTATTTAAAATTAGATAATAAGACAATAAAAAAAGGATTAAAATTGTCTTATTTATAATGAACTAAGTTTAGGATAAAAGTGTTGGTTTTATATCGTGTTTATTGAAGCCAAGAACCTTTTTATCTGTTTGTCCTATCGCCATCAAAACAACTTGTGCAAGCGTCAAGATAGGCAAAGAGAGGTCTCTGCTTATAGTTTTTGCAATCTTTTTTTGGTAACTATCAAAAAATGTAAAAGTTCTTATATCGTTTACTATCAAAAAAGCACATCCACTATCAAGTGCGTCAAAAAGAATTTTTCCAGCCATTTTCATCGCAACTTCTGGTGAATAAGTAAAGATATCATATCCATTTGGCAAAAGAGCGCTTTCAAGTTTTACACGATTTAAACCTATGACATTAAATAGGTTATTTATTTTTTTATTGCAATACATTTTTCTGCTTATGTCATTTCCAAAGCAAAATCCTGCATTAAACTTTTCAAAACTGTGTTTTAACTTGCTTTTTATAATTTCTACATACTCATCTTCAAAAAGTAGACTATTTACATGTAAAACATCGGCAAAATCTTTACATGTAAAGTTTGAAGTATCTAAAAACTTTGCTACAATATTGTGCAATTTTTCATTTTTTGATACAACATCTTTTGTGTAAACAAATCCAAGATATGAACTATCTTCCAGAGCCAAGATGATTTCACCATTTTTTTTAGCTTCAAAGAGTTCACTTGCAAAAAATTGCACAAAAAGCTCAGGATTTAAAACTCTTGAATCGTATCCTGGGTCAAACTGTGCAGATTTACTTTTTCTTTTGCAATAGTAAGTTCTTCTAAAAGCAGGTTTGTTACTAAAAAAGGTGCAGTATTATGAAGTTTTGAGAGTTCTTTATAAATGATATAATTTGCCATTTTTAACCCTTACATGTAAAGTTTATTTTTACGCTTTGATTCGCGCTTTGTTGTACTATTTTCTCTTGGAATGATTTTTAGTATCTCTCTTTTTAATTCTGCTATATTTTCATCAATATTTTTTGCACTTTGGTTATCAAAAAGTATATTGTTTAGAGAAACATGTAGCCAAATACCATGTTTTTTGTCTGCTACTATTTTTAATATATCTTTTTTAAATTCTGGATATTTTTTGAGCAAGTATATGGAAAATAGAAAAAATGAATCACCATAAATATCCCTATCAAATTCATACGCTGGAGATGCGTAGTAGTAAGATACAAGTTCGTCGTAAACTAACTCATCTTCTTTTTGCGTGAAGGGTTTAAGTGGAGCTAGTTTTTGTTTGAAGTCATCTGTTTTTATCTCCAAATCGTTTACAGCCATAAATTCGCTAATAGGTTCAAGTGTTAACTCGTCTTTTTTAAATTTTTTTATAACCTCTTTCATGGTTACATCCAAAAAAGTTACAACGCCGTTTACTCTGATGCCTATAAATTCATTTTTTGGATATGAAAAATTTGGCTCTTTTTCTTTTATAAGATCTAAAGCATCATTTAACAAAATATTTTCATCTAAATCTAACTCAACCTTTTTGTAATGTGGCAGGAAATCGGTTTTAGCGTTAAAACGAAAGATATTAAAAACAAGAGAGTGTCTCATAACTTCTCCTAAACAAAATTTATATTTGAATCAGCAAAAGTGTATTTTATTATATAGTTGGTTAATATAATAAAAAAATAAATCATTAAATCATAAAGAGGGCTTTTTGGATAAGGAATCGTATATCATTTCAAAGTTTGATAGCAAATTTATAGGCGATGATGGCGCTGTTGTTGGCGATTTTGTCTATTCAAAAGATATATTTGCACAGGATGTTCATTTTAAAAAAGAGTGGTTAACACTTTTTCAAATTTCACAAAAAGCCATGCTTGTAAATATTTCAGATGCTATCGCCATGAATGCAAAGCCACTTTACGCTCTAATTGGAGCGGTTATACCAAAAGATTTTAGTAAAAACGATATAGATGAGTTGTCACAAGGCTTTCTAAAAACTGCTAAAAAATTTGGAGTAGAGATAATAGGCGGAGATACAACTTCTGGCGAAAAGCTTGTTATATCTATAACTATAGTTGCAAAAAAAAGAAAAAATACATTAAAAAGAGCAGGGCTTAAAGAGGGAGATTTACTTGCCTTTACAGGAGAGCTTGGAGGTTCACTAAAAGATTTAAATAAACTTTTTAAAGGTGAGCAAATATCAAAAAATTCAAGATTTATAGCTCCAACTCTAAGAGGCGAGTTTATAAAAAAATCTGCAAAATACTTAAGATGCGGGCTTGATATATCTGATGGTTTAAGTAAAGACTTATCAAGACTTTGTAAGTTAGCAAATCTAGGTGCAAAATTTATGTTTAACATAGATGAAAGAGTGCTTTGTAGTGGTGAAGAGTATGAGATGCTTTTTGCTTTTGATGAAGCAAACAGAGATAAAAATTTAAAAATTGCAAAAAAAACTGATACAAAAGTTACTATTTTTGCAAAAGCAGTAAAAGGAAGGTATATAAACAGATGCAAAGAACACCATTTTTAAAGGCAAAATATGAATAGACTTTTTTTTATGTCACATTCACCAATCAAACAAGCACATTTTTCTAAAAATTCGAGCGATTTTATAGTTGATGAGTTACCACTTTATGAGTTTAGCGGAAGTGGGGAGCATTTAGTTTTACATGTAAGAAAAAAAGACTTGACAACTTGGCAAATGCTAAATGATTTGAGTGATTTTACAGGAGCAAAACTTAGAGATTTTGGATATGCAGGACTTAAAGATAAGGACGGCATGACAGTTCAATACATAAGTATCCACAAAAACTATGAAGAAAAACTAAAAAGCTTCTCTCATGAAAAAGTAAAAATCCTAAATACAACTTATCATAACAACAAGATAAAGATTGGACATTTAAAAGGAAATCGCTTTTTTATAAGGCTTAAAAAAGTGCTCCCAACTGACGCACTAAAGATAACAAATGCTTGTGAAAAAATAAAACTTGAGGGTTATCCAAACTACTTTGGTTATCAAAGATTTGGCAAAGGTGGAAACAATTACGAAGATGGAAAAGCTGTACTTCTTGGCAAAAAAAGAGAAAATAACAAAAAAATAAGAGATTTTTTGATAAGTGCATACCAAAGCGAACTTTTTAACAGATGGCTTTCAAAAAGGATAGAGATAAGTAAATTGTTTGAAAGTTTTGATGTAAATGAAATGGGTAAAATTTTGCCTTGGGACAAAGGTATTTTAAAAGAAATCAAAAAACAACCTCAATTTTTTAAAATGATAAATGGAGATGTTTTGCATCACTATCCTCACGGAAAAGCTTTTATATGCGAAGATTTGAGTGCCGAAAATGAGAGATTTCTAAAAAAAGATATAACCATAACTGGATTTTTAGTTGGAGGTAGAGCTATGCAAAGTGAGGGAATAGCAAAAAATATAGAAGATGAGTTTTTTGCAGAAGCTTTGCCTTTTATGGATAAGTTAGATGGCGCAAGAAGATTTGCTTGGAATTTTGTGGAAGATTTTGAGTATAGATATAAAGAAGAAGACGCACATTTTGAATTAAACTTTACACTTCAAAAAGGCTCTTACGCTACTGTTGTTTTAGAAGAGATACTTGGCAGATTTTTGGATGAGAGCTGTTAAGAGTGAAGATAAAATACGAGATGAGTTAAGGATAATACTTAGAAACTTTAATATGTTTTTTTGGAGAAGATGGAACTATAATGGAGCAATGTAATGATAAGAGCACCATGGGGAGATAAGAAATATTGGGATGAAAAATTTGTTTATTTTTTAAAAATAATATCAGAAAACTTAAGTATTGTATCTCAACCAAGTAAAAATCCTATGTACCGACCCCAATTTACTTTCGATACCATGCTTTATCACTTAAGAGTAATGTTCATTCGCTACTCTCGTGGTGATAATATCAGTGAATTACCTCAATATTTTAGTGGTTTGATTGATATGTGGGAGTTATCAAACAAATTAGCAAAAGAGTTAAATGAAACACTAAAAAAAGGAGAAGGTTGGGATCACAGGCACATAAGTCCAAGACTTAGTAGTGATAAAAGAGCACACGACGACCCAAGAGCTTGGATATTTTCTTTAACATATTTAAATCATTATAACTTATGCTTTTGGCTTGTTGGTTTGGCTATACTTTTAGATATTGATGAAAACTTATGGCAAAGACTTTTAAGGCTCATTGATGAAGATGGAGAAGATATACTTCTTGATAGAGTAATTGCTTATTGTCAAAAAGATAGGAAGATTGGAGATAAACTTCTACATAAAAAACCTTACCAAAGATTACTTAAAGCTATAGATGCTCCAAAAGAGAAACAAGCTGTATTTTTATATGAATTTGTTGAAAATTGGTATAAAGAGTTGGAAAGAAAAGGAGATGATGAACTTTGGTGGTATATCTTTGGCGATCCCGTAAAACAACCTCTTTCTATGGGGAGTTACTTTGGTAGATGGTGTATAGAAGCAACAGTTTGTGTTAAAGTGTTTAATATGGATGATAGTTTATGCCTTAAAAATGAGTACTATCCAAAAGCATTTTTACATGAAGAGAAAGCTTTTGGAGTATTTGATAAATTGAAGTCTTTGTTTAGAAAATAACAATTTAAACTCTTTACATGTAAGGAAACTACAATGAAAAATATATTTAAACTAATCACGATCTTACTTTTATCCTTTTTTATAATTGGTTGTAGTACTAAAGATACAAATGTACAAAACAGTCAACCAAATGAACAGCCATATTGCACGGATGGTTCTAAGACATTACAAGAGCAATATTTTGATAATGATGAAGAGATTAAACCTTGCACTAAAACAACCACTCAACAAAACAGCAATCAAGCAACATCGTCAGATATGGTATTTGGCTTTTTTGGTTCATTTATACTTAGAGGAGTTTTAGCTATTTTTGGATTTTAACCAATAGATTTTAAAAGATTAAAAAAATTGTAGATGATTTACGCGTTTACATGTAAAGGAAAACCTTTACATGTAAATGGTAGAAATTTAATTGTTGTCTCGATACTGTGATTTATCCCAACCACCACCAAGAGCTTTAAATAGTGAAACCCCACTACTTAAAAGTTGTTGTTTTGTTTGGATAGTTGAAAGTTGTGCTGAAAGAAGTGTTCTTTTTGCATCAAGCACACTTAAATAATCAACATATCCAGCATCATACTGTTTGTTTGTTAGGTCAACAGTTTTTTGTATGTGCCCTTCAAACTCTATACTGTTTTGCAAGCTTCTTGAAAGTATATTGCGACTATTTAATGCGTTATATACTTCACTAAATGCTGTAGTAACGCTTTGCTCATACTGTATAACAGCTATGTTTTTTGCAATCTCTGCAAGTTCAACATTGCTTCTTGTTTTACCAAAATTTATAAGTGGTGCTACAAGATTTCCTCCTAAATTCCAAGCTTTTGCTCCAGAGTTAAAAAGATTGCTTATATCATCACTTTGAAATCCAAATAAAGCAGAAAGGCTAAGAGTAGGGAAGTACGCAGCTTTATTTACTCCTATAAGCTCATTTGAAGAGATAAGTTGTTGATAACTTGCTTCAATGTCAGGTCTATTTTCTATGATACTTGAAGGTATGTTATCAGGAACAACTATATCATTTGGCAATTTGCTTAATTTTATATCTTTTGCAGCCATAAGCTCACTAGGGCTTCTGCCAAGCAGTATGCCAAGAGAAGTACTAGCAAGCGATAGACTTTGTTCTATAGAGTCTTTTGTTATTTTTGCTTGAGATAGAAGTGATTGTTGCCCAGAAAGAATAGACTCATCAACAGCTCCAGCTTCATATCTTACCTTTGTTAAATTCACACTCTCTTCTCTTGAAGCAACAGTTTCATTTACTATGTTTAATTGCTCATTTAGTGAAACAATGTTGAAGTAAGCATCAACAACGCTACTGATTAAAGAGAGTCTAACTGTATCTTTTGAAGCTTTGGTTGCAAAAAGAGAAGCACGAGCTGATTTACTTAGAGATGAAATTCTTCCCCATAAATCAACTTCATAACTCAAAACGGCACTCAAACTAAAGTCGTTATAAGTTACTTTGCTACCTCTTGAAGTGTATGCTTCATCGCTTGTTTGAGTTCTAGTAGCCCCAGCTTGTGCGCTAAGGCTTGGATATTTGTCTGAATCTCTAAGAGTTAGCGTTGCTCTTGCTGATTCTATATTTAGCATTGCTATTTGTAAATCTTTATTGTTTTTCAGAGCTTCATCAACAAATATATTTAATGTCTCGTCATTATAAGCTTTCCACCACTCATCATTGATGGTTACATTGTCACTTTGTGTAAAATCAGTCGAAGCTTCATAGCTAAAATCTTGAATTTTTGGAGACAGTGAACAACCACCTAAAAAAAGAGCTGATATGATTAATAAACAATATTTAATTTTCATTTGAAACCGCCTTTATATCTTCTTGCTCATCACTTTTTTGACTTTTTTTATAACGCTCACCAAGTCTTGCTAACCAGCTATAAAATAGTGGAACGAAAAATATGGATATTGTTGTTGCAGCTAGCATACCGCCTATAACGCCAGTACCGATTGAGTGTCTACTTGCAGCTCCAGCACCTGTACTTATAGCAAGTGGAATAACACCAAGTGTAAATGCTAAAGATGTCATAACGATAGGGCGAAAACGAAGTTTTGCAGCTTCAATAGAAGCATCAAATATATTTTTACCACTCTCGTGAAGCATCATAGCAAACTCAACTATTAGTACAGCATTTTTAGAAGCAAGTCCAACAAGAACTAAAAGTCCAACTTGGAAATAGACATCGTTTGACAAATCTCTTAAGTACACAGCAAGAAGTGCACCAAAAACAGCAAATGGAACAGCAGTTACAACAGCAAGTGGCATTAGCCATCTCTCATATTGTGCAGCAAGAATTAAAAATACAAATACAAGTCCAAATGCAAAAGCTTGTGAACCAGTTCCTGCCATCTCTTTTTCTTGGTATGATGTTCCAACCCAGCCTATGTGATAACCCTCAGGTAAAACAGCGTTTGAAACTTCTTCGATAGCTTTTAGTGCATCACCTGAAGTATAACCTCCAGCTATATTTGGCTCACCTTGAATCTTAACAGATTGGAAAACGTTGAATCTCTCAATTATATCTGCTCCAGCACTTCTTTTATACTCTACAAGAGAACTTAGAGGTATTAGATTTCCAGAAGTTGAAGATCTAACATATATATCTTTTATATTTTCTGGATTTTGTCTATAATCATCACGAGATTGGATATTTACTTGATATGTTCTACCAAAAAGGTTGAAGTCATTTACATAGTAAGCACCAAAGGTTGATTGAAGTGTTGTATATATATCTGTTATAGCAACTCCTAAAGATTTTGCTTTTTCTCTATCTACTATAACTGTATATTGAGGAACATTTCCATCATAGTTTGATCTAACTGTTCTTGCATTAAGTTCTGGTCTTTTCATAGCTTCAGCAATAACCATATTTACAACATCACCAAGATCTTTATATGTTCCACCACTTCTATCTTGTACATACATCTCAAATCCACCAGTCATACTAAGCCCAGTGATTGGAGGCGGAACAAGTGTATAACTTAGCGCATCTTGTATATAACCATTAAATTGCATGTTAAATTGATTTGCTATAGCAACAGCAGATTGATTTGCTGCTTTTCTTTGATCCCAATCATTTAAGATAATAAATGATAGACCACTACTTGATTTTAAAGCAAATGAGTTCAAGTCAACACCAGCAACAACTGTTGTTTGATTTACGCTTGGATTTGAACGTGAAATATCACTTAATTGGTCCATGGCAGTTTCAGTTCTAGTAAGAGAGGAAGCTGCAGGAAGGTTTGTTAGCGATATCAAATAACCTTTATCTTCAGATGGAACAAGTCCAGTTGGTATATTTGTTACTAGTTTAAATATAAAGAAAAAGATAACGCCCATGATTAAAACAGCAACAAGGCTATATCTTAGTGTAAGAGCAACACCTTTTGAGAACATCTGTGTTGACCAATCAAAGAAATCATTAAATTTTCTAACTGCCCAAAATGGCGTTGACTCTTTTCTTCTTATAAACATCGCACAAAGTGCAGGTGTTAGTGTAAGAGCAACCATACCCGAGATACAAACAGATATAACTATGGTTATAGCAAACTGTTTATACATTTGCCCTGTAAATCCACCCATAAATGAAACAGGTATGAAAACTGCACAAAGAACTAAAACGATAGCCACAACAGGACCTGTAACTTCACGCATAGCTTGATATGTTGCTTCTTTTACCGTTATCTTATCATCAGTATGCAAAATTCTCTCAACGTTTTCAATAACAATAATAGCATCATCAACAACGATACCAATGGCAAGAACAAGACCAAAAAGTGTTAAAAGATTTATCGAAAATCCAAGTGCATACATTCCAGCAAAGGTTCCTATAATAGACACCGGAACAGCAAGAAGTGGAATGATAGTAGCACGGAAACTTTTTAAGAAGAAGTAGATAATAATCATAACCAAAAGCATTGCTTCTGCAAAAGTCTTATAAACTTCATTGATTGAAGTTTGGATAAAGTTAGATGTATCATAAGGTATAGAGTAAGTTAACCCTTCTGGAAAACCAGCAGAAACTCTCTCAAGTGCTGCATTAACTAAGTTTGATGTTTGAACAGCATTTGCTCCTGATTGCAAGTAAATAGCGATAGGAACCATGATTTTACCATTTAATCTAGCATCAACTTCATAGTTTTGACTTCCAAGTTCAATATCTGCTACATCTTTTAATCTTAAAGCAGAACCATCATCATTTGCTCTTACTATGATATTTCCAAACTCTTCAGGACTTTGCAATCTTCCTTGAGTTGTTACAGTATAAGTAAAAGCTTCTTTTGATTTTGAAGGTGCTTGATTTAATCTTCCAGCTGCAAATTGATTATTTTGTTCACTAACTCTTGAAATTACATCTGTTGAAGTTAATCCATATCTTTGAAGAGCATCTGGAATTAACCATATTCTCATAGAATAATCCATATTTCCAAAAAGTCCAGCATCACCAACGCCACTAACTCTTTTTAACTCATCAATGATATTTATAAGGGCATAGTTTGCCATATATGTACTATCGTATTCATTATTTTCTGAATAAATAGCAACAAGCTTTAAGATGTTAGTTGATCTTTTCATAACTATAACACCTCTATCTTGTACCTCTTGAGGTAGGGAGTTAAGAGCTTGTTGAACACGGTTATTTACGTTAATAGTTGCTTGGTCAGGGTCTGTGCCTATTTTAAAACTAACAGATATAGAGAGCATACCAGTTGAAGATGAAGTTGAAGTCATATACATCATATCATCAACGCCATTTATCTCTTGTTCTATAGGTGCCGCAACTGATTTTGATATAGTATCAGCACTAGCTCCAGGATATAGAGCAATAACAGCAACTTGTGGAGGCGTAACTTCTGGATACTCTTCAACAGGTAGCGTTTCGATTGATACAACTCCTGCAATTAAAACTACTAATGATAGAACAATCGAGAAAATTGGCCTATCAATAAAAAATTTAGAAAACATTCTTATCCTTTGGCACCATTTGTAATTGTAGGAGCTACTTTTGCACCAGGCGCAATTTTATTTATATTGTTTGTAATTACTTCATCGTTAGCTTTTAAACCATTGTTGATGATTAAGAAGCCATCACCAGTAGAAATACCAGTTTTTATGGTTTGTTTTTTTACTGTGCCATTTTCATTTAAATAAACATAAGTTCCAAGTGTATCTTGAATCAGTGCTGTTTGAGGAACCACAAAAGCATTCTCTTGCGTTAAGCCATTGATGGAGATTCTTACAAACATACCAGGAATCAGGGTATAGTCAGGATTTTTAAATGTTGCTCTTGCTTTAACACTAGCAGTTGCTGAATCTATTGTACTATCAAAAAAGTCAATTGTTCCATTGTATTCATAAACCATGCCTTCAGGTGTTTTAACCGAAACAGGAAGTTTAGCAGCTACAACATTTTTCCAACTGCCATTTCCTAAAATATATCTATTTTTTAGTATTTCTATATCAGGAAATGAAAATTCAACATAAACAGGGTCCATTTGAGTAATTGTTGTAAGAAGTGAGTTTGTTGTGCTTGTTCCAACATAACTTCCTAAATCAACACTATTTAAACCAGTCATACCACTTATAGTTGCAACAACATTTGTATAATCAAGGTCAACTTTTGCATTTGCAACAGTTGCTTTTGCTGCTTTTACATTTGCTCCTGCACTCTCATAAGCACTAAGAGCAGTATCAAAATCTTTTTGGCTTATAGCGTTTGATTTGCTTAGTTTTTCTACTCTTTCAAAATTTCTAGTAGCCTCTTTTAAGCTTGCTTCAGCAACCCCAAGACTTGCAACAGCGCTGTCATAAACAGCTTTATATCTTGTTGGATCAATTTTATATAAAGGAGTATCTTTCTTGACAAAATTTCCCTCTGTATAAAACTTCTCTTCCAAAGTTCCAACAACTCTTGCTGTAACTTGTACCTGTTTTACACTTTTTACTGTAGCTGGATACTCTAATGTTATAGGTATATTTGTTGGTGAAACTTTATATACTGTAACTGGCATAGGTGGCATCCCAGCACCTGCAGCAGCAGATGATTTTTTATCTGATTCAAAACAACCAGATAAGATAAAAGCAAGTAAAACAACACTCAAACCTTGCTTTACATGTAAAGATGAAAAATAGCTCATTTGTACTCCAAAATATAGATTAATTTGAAATGTAATATATATTACATAAAAAAGATTGCATTATAATCACATTCTTTTAATAAGTTAATAACAATACATTTAATTTTCATTGTTTAATTCCATTTAGAAAAATCCTAACTGCTTGTCTTATAGATTTTTCAATCAGTTCATCGCTCACTAAATGGTTCAATCCAAAAACAAGATACGTGAAAGTTGGTTCACATATCAGATGTAAAAACTGAAAAGATGCAATTTTTAAATTATCTACATTTAACTCATCTTTGCATATCATCTTTTCTATATAGTTTGCCACTAAATCCGTTGTATGATCAACCTCCTTTAAAAATTGTTTACCAAGTTCTGAATCATTTTTGTATCCTTCGTGTATCATAATCCTGTAAAAATATATAGTTTTTTCCTCGGCTATAGCTTTAACAAAGGCTTTTGCAAGAGTGTAGAGGATATCTTCTATCGTATCTTTTCCATTGCATTTTGAATTTTGTAAAAATATGCAAAATATTTTGTCTGATTCATCGCGGATAACTTCCGTAAAAAGTGTAGCTTTATTGTCAAAAATCTTATAAAGTGTTGTAAGAGAACCTCCGGCTCGCTTTACAATTTCACTCATATTTGCGCTTGAGTAACCTTGCTCTAAAAATACTTCTGTGGCGGCTTGTATGATTTTTTTATATCTCTCTTTACTTTTTGGGCTTAAACTATCAATGATTTTTTTTCTATCACAAACTATCTTTTCATTTTTCATATTTCATCTTTCCCAAAATTCTATTTAAAAACTTAGTTTTATTTTCGTTATTATCGTCCAATAATAGATAATTTTCATATGCTAAGCTAAGATTGCCAAGCTTTTCGTATATCAAACCAAGATTATAATAAACTTCAAATGGAGTATTTACATGTAAAACATTTTTTATATTAATAAGAGGTTTTGTAGCGTTTTGTAAATCTTTGTTCTTAACACTATTTAGGCTGTTTTCAAAAGCTACATTTATATCGCTTGAGACTTTTTGACTCTCTATTTTGGAGTACAGTTTCTCTTTTGTTTCCGTTCTTATGGGAAATATAGAATTTTTTATCTTTGTGGTTATTTTTCTTAAATTTTCTCTACTTAATCCCTCTAGGAGAAATCTATCTGGATAATAGTAAGAACCCCAATAAGGATAATCATAGTAAGAGCTTCTAAAGCTGTTGCAATCTCCTGCAAAATCTTTATTGTTTACAACAAAGTTTATCTCTTGGCTTGTTTTTATATTTACAGCATTTACGCCTATAACAGTTGATGACATTATATCAACGCAAGGAACATAGTAAACTCTTGGAACCACGTAACAATATCCATTTGCATCACAATATCTATAGTATCTATAAACTGGTTCATATTGTCTGTGTGCAACCTGCCTGTTTTCTAATGTTTTTAATTTGATAACATAAGTAAAATCATAAGGATTTACACTAAATCCATCTTTTATAACTTGGTTGGTTAATTCATCTATAACTGCACTTGTGAACATTGGGAAAAATATAGTATCAGATTGTATCAAAACTGCTTCAGGTGTATCAACAAAAGCGTTATCTGATAAAGAGTAAATCTCTAGCTTTTGTGCACAACCAGAGAAGAAGACAATACAAATTAAAGAGATAAAAAACTTCATAAATAGTCTCATATTGAACTTTATCCTTTACATGTAAAAAATGTAATTAATATTATCACATAATTTTTAAATTTATACAAATATAAAATTATACTTAAATTGTAATACTTATTTTTATTGAGCACTTTGATTTAAATCAATGAAAAAGATTTAAAAAAAATTTACAATTACATAATGAGTGAGAAATTGTTCATGACATCATTATAAGGAGGAAGAGTGAAAGCAAGTAAAGTGATTACTATAAGTGCGCTTATAGCATTTGTTGTAGCAATTGGATTTTTTATCTATATGCTTAACATTTCAAAAGCGTTCTCGTATCTATCAACTGACCCAAAAGCCTGTATCAACTGTCACGTAATGAATACTCAATACGCGACATGGCAACACAGCTCTCACGCATCCGCTGCAACCTGTGTTGATTGTCACTTACCACAAGATGGGCTTGTAAACAAGTATCTTGCAAAAGCCATAGATGGCTATAACCACGGAGTAGCATTCACTTTTAACACATTTGACAATGCAATTGTTATCAGTGACCATGGTGCTAAACGTGTGCAAGAGAACTGTGTTACCTGTCACGCAAGTCTAGCTTCCACGCTTATAGCAAACAACGATAGATATCATCAGTTTGGTGATGATGCTATCAAAAGTGGAAGATACTGTTGGGAGTGTCATAAGGAAGTGCCTCATGGAAAAGTTAGAGGCTTAACAACCACGCCAGATAATCTGGGCGTAAAATACGTTAAATAAGTAGGAGGAAACGATGAAAAAATACACATTGTTACTAATAGGATCTTTAGTAGCGATACTTTCAATGGCACTTTTGGCAAATAGTATAAATACAAAAGAGACAGAGAGAAAGGCTATTAACGAGGTTAAAGGTGTTCCTGAAAAACCTTCGATGAGTTCACAGTGGCAACAATATTATCCAAGACAACATGACTCTTGGAAACAAACAAAAGACAGTGTTGCTTTTGAAGATATGATAGAAAAATGGCCACAACTTGCTATTGTTTGGTCTGGCTATCCATTTGCAAAAGATTATGATGCACCAAGAGGACACTATTATGCTGTTCAAGACAATGTAAACTCACTTCGTCCAGCTTCTCCAAAAAATGCAACAGATGGACCACTTCCAAGTGCATGTTGGACATGTAAGTCAACAGATGTTGTAAGACTTATGGAAGAACAAGGAGAACTTGAGTACTTCACAGGAAAATGGGCAAAATATGGTAGCGATGTAACAAGTCAAATCGGATGTTTAGACTGTCACGACCCAAAAACAGCAAATTTACATATGAAAAGAGATTATGTAAATCGTGGTTTAGTTGCAGCTGGTATGCCTGATTTTAACAATCAACCACATCAAGAAAAAAGAAACTTGGTTTGTGCTCAATGTCACTCAGAGTACTATTTCCGCGTAACAGCATGGGAAGATAAAAAAGCAAATGTAAACAAAACTGCGATGGTTGTAACACTTCCTTGGAATGATGGTTTAAGTTCTGATGGTATGGAAAAATACTACAATGAAGGAAAGAACTTTCCAAATGGAAAACCTTTTGCTGATTTTACAAATAGCTTATCTAAAACTCCTATAGTTAAAGCTCAACATCCAGACTATGAGATTTATAAACAAGGAATTCATGGACAAAAAGGCGTATCTTGTGCTGATTGTCATATGCCATACACTCAAGAGGGCTCTGTAAAATACTCAGACCACAAAGTTGGAAATCCACTTGAGACTATGGATAGAAGTTGTATGACTTGCCACAGAGAAAGTGAAGCAAAACTAAAATCAATCGTAAAAGAAAAATATGACAGAAAAGAAGTTCTATTTAAAATCGCGGTTGACAATTTAGCAAAAGCTCACCTCGAAGCTAAAAAAGCTTGGGAAGTTGGCGCAACTGCTGAAGAAATGGCTCCAGTTTTAGCTGATATACGTTCTGGTCAATGGAAATGGGACTATGTAGTTGCAAGTCACGGTGGATTTTTCCATGCACCTGAAATATCTCTAAAAGTATTAGCAGAAGCAAGTGAAAAAGCACAAAATGCAAGATTAAAACTTGTTTCAATTTTAGCAAGTCATGGTGTTATGAATTATGAAGTACCTGATTTTTCAACCAAAGAGAAAGCTCAAGCTATAGCCGGAGAAGCTTCAGGTTGGACATTTGAAAAAGAGGTTGCTGCTAAAAAGAACTTCAAAGAAACTACAGAAAAAGAGTGGATTGAAGAGGCTAAGAAAAAAGGTTACTATGATGAAAAAACAAGAGACTATAAAGATGATAGATCTTCTTGGTTTGGAACTGAAAAAAATATACATACACAACCGTATAAATAGTAACTTCAAAATTTCAAGAGAGTAAAAACTCTCTTGAAATATCTTCTTTTAATCTCATATTTTGCACAAACATTAATTTATCAATTCAAAGTATAATCCTTTACATGTAAATATATAAAAAGGCTTGATTTATGAAATGTAAAGTTTTTCTTCTCCTCATTGCTCTAGGCTCATCAACCCTCTTTGCACAAAGCACGTCTGTTGGTGTAGGTGTTGGAATTCAAAACGATATATATAAAGGCGCAGACTCAAAAGTTGTTCCACTTCCTATTATAAATTATAGAAATAATTACTTATATATAAACGGTGCAGAAATCGGTACTTTTTTATATCAAAACAGCATGTTATCGCTTTCAGCTACTGTAAAGGGAAGATTTGATGGTTATGATGATGCAAAAGGATATATGTCTGGTATGAAAGATAGAAAGTTTAGTGTCGAAGGCGGTTTAAGAGCAGATTTGAAAACCGATTTTGGTAACTTGAAAACTGGTGCATATTATGACTTGCTTGGAAGATACGATGGATATAGTGCAGAGTTAGAATACAGCTATCCATTTAACTATGAAAGATGGGGATTCGCTCCTTTTGTTGGAGTTGAATATCTATCAGGTGATTTGGTTGAATATTATTATGGTGTTAAGCACTCAGAAGCAAGAGCAGGCAGAGCTTACTACGCAGGTGGAAATACAGTAAATCTTAACACAGGAATCAATGCTTACTATATTTTAAATGATTCATTTACGCTTTTTGGTAGATTTGGTGCTACATTTTTTGGTGATGATATAAAGAAAAGTCATATTGTTAAAGAGGATTATAGAGTTAGAGGATTTGTAGGGATTAGTTATAAGTTTTAACTAAACTCCCATTGGTACATGTAAAGCAGTTGACAAGGCATAAAGCAGTTCAAGGTTGTTAGCAGTTACATTGTTGCCTTTACTTAGTGTGTAAACACTTAACTCTATAATCTTTTTTCTGGTATCTTGGTCCGATTTTTGCAACTCATCTATTGAGCGCTCAATAAGACTTGATGTGATGGCTTGATTTTCATAGTATCTAAGATAGGTTATAGAGGTTTTAATCTTAACTCTTTCAAATATCTCTTTTGCACTACTATCTTTTTTCGTTTGTGCAAAAGCTATACAAGAAAGCAAAACCTCTGCTTCAAACTTTATATCTCTTAAATTATTGTATTTAAGTGGTGATGGTTTTTTAATGCCAAAAAATATATCAAGATTATATATAACTAAGTACTTTATGCACCACTCAAACAAAGAAACAATCCCATCTTCATTTATAAGTTTATTTATAGAATTTTTCATATTTTCATACTGTTTTTGTGACATCTGTTTTAGTGTTGTTGTGCTAAGCTGTATAATCATCAAATGATGTTTTCTCTCTATCATCTCTAAAACTTGTCTAAAATAGTCTATCTTTTGAGTTGCACTATTTACATGTAAATCATCAACAAACATCTCTTTAGCTATATTTTCTATCTGTTCTTTGTATTTTGTTTTATCTAAAAGCATTGCATAAATGATAAATTCTGCCTCTAGAGGATTTTCTATATTTCTTTTTAACTTTTTTGGGATTTTATCTAATGATTTTTGTGCTATATCTATTTGCCATGTTTGTATGGTTCCCATCTTTTCCATATTTGATAAAACATAAGCAACACTCATGCTTTGTAATAGTCTAAACTTTTTAACAACCTCTGGATGAGCATCTGGGGCTGTAAACTTTTTCTCTTTCTCAGATTTTACAACTTCATGTTTTCCATCCCAGTTTGGATTTATTCTTATTATTCTCTGATCAAGAAGCGGATGAGTAGCAAATACAAACTGTCTAACGCTTGGATTTGAAAAGTACATATGTGAGTATGCAGAAGATGCCCTAAGTCTTATCATGCTTCCATGTGCACCAATCTTTTTTAAGGCACCAAGTATTCCATCGGGAAATCTTGTAAATTGTACAGCACTTGCATCTGCTAAGTATTCTCTCTCTTTATTTATGAAAAGCTTTACAACAGTAGAAAAGAAAAGCCCATAAGTGCTGATAGCAAAAAGTAAAATACCCAAAAGTATAAAAACA
>JBKECC010000150.1:0-28404 GCA_047974135.1 Campylobacteraceae bacterium
TATAAACTTCACTCTTTAAAATAGCATGTTACAAAAAGAAAATTTAAATACTAAAAATATGCTCTAAACCCGACATATCAACTCAAAAATCACATAAATATTTTATAAAATTTGCTTAAAAAATAGACAAAAATATTTATTTTTTGCCTATTTAATATACTAAAATGAAAAAGAAATTATAGTTTTTGATAAAACTTATTTTTTTTATTAAATTCTGTTTAATACTTGGTGTGAAATAATGTACAACTAAAAGGTAATACTTTTTGTATTTTTTAGTGTTTTATGTTATTTTACTAAGAGGAGTTTAAATTGTCGCCAAGAAAAGGTAAAAATATAATCAAATCTGTGATTCAAAAACATGAACAAAACAGAAAGAGAGAGGTTTCCCAGCTTAGCATAAAGATAGATTCAAGACTTGATTTTGCACTTACAACACTTTCAAGCTCTATGAAAATATCAAAAAATAGACTCATTGAAGATATTTTACTTGCAAGTGGAGTTATGGAAGAGGTTGAAAAAACCATGCAGACAAAGTTATGATGTGAAGACAAATATATTTGCCTTGATACCATAGTTTTAATTTTTTGAAACTAAAAATATAAGGAGAGCACATGAAGAACATTCGTTCTAAAATTTCTATACTATTAGCAAGTAGTTGTCTTTTTGCCGCATCAACGCTGATGGCAAACGAGATTAAGATAGGCATTCAAGCACCTATTACTGGTGAGTATGCAAATGAAGGACAGAGTATTGATAACGGTGTTCGCCTTATCATTGAACAGGTAAATGCAAAAGGCGGAGTAAATGGAAAAAAATTAGTTCCAATCTCATGCGATGATGAAGCATCTCCACAAAAAGCGGCAGTTTGTGCAAGAAAGTTTGTAAATGACAAAGTTTTAGCGGTAATTGGTTCATATACAACAGGCGCAACAGAAGCGGCTCAAGCTACTTATAATAGAGCTGGAATTTTACAAACAAGCGATGGAACAGGCGACTCTCTAACAAAAAACAAATATTGGACATTCTTTAGAAACTCATTTCAAAATAGTGCTCAAGCAGAGTTTACAGCTGAATATTTTGTAAAAACAAAACAATACAAAAGAATCGTTGTAATTTCAGATTATTCAAGCTATGCAACAGGACTTGGTGACGCTGTTGTAAAAGCCGTTAAAGATTTGGGTGGAAACATAGTTGCACAAGAGAAAATTAGAGCAAACACTCAAAACTTCTCAGCAACACTTACAAAAATCAAAGCATTAAATCCAGATGTAATTTACTATAGTGGTTACTATCCAGATGGTGGACTCTTACGTGCGCAACAAGTTCAACTTGGAATCAATGCAGATTTCGTTGGTGGTGATTCAAATGATAATCCAGACTTTATGAAGTTAGCAGGAACTTCAGCTCCTGGAACTTTCATGATTAACTTCCCAACTCCTGAATTTTTACCATACGATGTTGCTAAAAACTTCTTAAAAGATTACAAAGCAAAATATGGAAAAGACCCAGCTTCAATCTGGACTTTAATGAATATTGATGGGCTTTTAGTTATCATTCATGCTATGGAACAATTAAAGACAGAAGATACTAAAAAAATCTCTGATTATTTACATAAGTTAGAAAATTTTGATGGTATCACAGGGCCAGTATCTTTTAGAGATGATGGAGAGAGAATAAATACAAAATTTAACGTTTATGAGATTCAAAAAGACAATAGTTACAAAATCATAAACTAAGAAAAAAGAGTCGTTAATGGAAACTTTTTTACAGCAACTTATTAACGGCCTTACTATTGGTAGCCTATTTGCACTCGTTGCATTAGGCTATACAATGGTTTATGGCGTTATGAGACTTATCAACTTTGCACACGGTGATTTGGTGGTTTTAGCCGCATTTACAGGTTTAACACTTTATAACTACTTTTTTGCCGATAGTGGAACTTCCGTTTTTATCGTTTTAACTATTTTTTGTCTTTCTGCTATTCTTATGGCAGTTGTTGGCGTAGCGTTAGAGTTTTTTGCCTATCGTCCTTTGAGAAATGCCCCAAGACTCAGTGCTGTTGTTTCTGCTCTTGGTGCTGGTATGATTATACAAAATGCAATCATGCTAACATGGGGACCAAATATGCAAATCTTTCCAACAGAGTTTTTACCAAATACTATCTGGAATGTAGGTGGTGTTGTGGTAACTTTTACTCAAGCAGCAATTTTAGGAATATCAGCAATCATAATGGTAGCTTTGTTTGTATTTATAAATAGAACAAAGGTTGGTATAGCAATCAGAGCAGTGGCAATCGACCAAGATGCAGCAAGACTTATGGGTATAAACGTAAATGTTATCATCATGCTCATCTTTATAATAGGTTCAATGCTTGGAGCTGTTGCTGGTATATTTATCGGTGCAAACTATACAAGCGTTACTTTTAGCATGGGATGGAATTATGGTTTAAGTGCATTTATAGCTGCAATCATTGGCGGTATTGGAAATATACCAGGAGCAGTTTTAGGTGGACTTTTACTTGGACTTTTTAATGCAATGATAAGTGGATATGTATCAACTCAATGGGCTGAAACTTTTACATATATACTTTTAATTGTGATTTTAATTTTTAGACCAAACGGAATACTTGGTGAAACAATAGCGGAGAAAGTATAATGATACAACTTAGCAGAAATTCAATAATCTCACTTGTTTTACTTGGAATCATGGCGCTTTTACCAATCTTTTTAAATGATACTTGGCTTATGATTGGTACTACATTTTTAATCTTTGCAGCGCTTGCTTTTTCGCAAGATATAATACTTGGACGTGCTGGTGTTTTTCACATGGGGCACTGCGTATTTTTTGGACTTGGTGCATACACTACAGCTATTTTAAATGCAACTTATGGCTGGCCTATACTTGCTACATGGATACCAGCAGTTGTTGTTCCTATGGTTATAGCAGTTATCTTAGCTGCTCCAATTATCCATTTAAGAGGTGACTACTTTTTAGTTGCAACTATAGGATTTAATATCATATTTATTCAAGTTTTGGATAATGATTTTCTCGGACTTACAAATGGTCCAAATGGTATTTTTGGACTTGATTATATAAAATTTATAAATTTCGAATTTGGCTCATCCGTTTGGATGTATTATATGGCGTTTATTTTGATGGCTTTAACGTTTTTTATTATGAAAAACCTTGACAGAAGCAAATATGGGCGTGCTATGTTTTATATAAACAAAGACCCAATTGCTGCTCAAAGTATGGGTATAAATATAAGAAGAACGAAGCTCTACGCTTTTGCACTTGGTGCTGGTATCGCTGGAGCTGCTGGGAGTATGTTTGCTGTGCAATATTCAGCTGTTAGCCCAACTGCATTTAGTGTAACTCAATCAATTATACTTTTTGCGATTGTTATAGTTGGTGGTTCTGCTTCACTTTTTGGAGTACTCATAGGCACGTTTGTTATGTTTGTTTTACCTGAAATTTTTAGAGAGTTAGAGACTTGGAGATATTTGGTATTTGGTTTTGCGATGGTTATCTTGATGATTGTAAGACCAAGAGGAATTTGGCCAGTAAAATTTGGCGATATACCAAAGTATCTAATCAAACCCAAATCTAAGGATACAAAATGAGTGAGTATCTTTTAGAAGTTAAAGGGATTTCAAAACTTTTTAGTGGACTTGTTGCTATAAATGATTTATCACTCAAGGTTAAAAAAGGGCAAATATACGGCATCATAGGACCAAATGGTGCTGGAAAAACTACGCTTTTTAACTGCATCACTGGTATTTACACGCCAGAAATGGGACAAATCTTATGGAAAGGCAAAGATATAAAAGGAACACCTCCAGACAAGATTGCAAATCTTGGAATTCTTAGAACCTTTCAAACTATAAGACTTTTTGGCGAAATGAGTGTTGCTGAAAATATCATGTCAGGACGACATATAAAATCAAAACAGAGATGGTACAACGGTATCATTCACACACCAAATTACTACAGAGATGAAAAGTACAATTGGGGCAAAGTGGCTGAGATGATGGAACTTTTTAACTTAAGTGAATATGCAGAGATGCCAGCAGGTGATTTATCTTATGGTATTCAAAGAAAAATCGAAATGGCAAGAGCACTAGCTGCTGAGCCAGAACTTTTAATCTTAGATGAGCCAGCTGCAGGACTTAATGAAAACGAGACAAAAGAGTTAACTGAGACAATCCATAAAATAAGAGATATGGGCATAACTATCATGATGATAGAGCATGATATGGAAATGGTTATGAGCCTTTGTGAGTATATGTCTGTTATCAACTTTGGTGCAAAGATAAGTGAAGGTGTTGCAGAGTTTGTACAAAATGATCCAGTAGTTGTGGAAGCATATATCGGTATTGATGATGAGGAAGAACAATGAGTAAAGATGTTTTATTGCAAGTAGAAGATTTACATGTAAGCTACGGTGCAATCAAAGCCATAAAAGGTATATCTTTACATGTAAATAAAGGTGAAGTTGTAACAATCCTTGGGGCAAATGGAGCTGGCAAGACAACAACACTTCGAACTATCAGTGGACTTTTAAAATCAGCTTCTGGAAAAATCACCTTTGATGATACAGATATAACAAAGATGGGAGCTCACGCGATTGTTGCAAAAGGTATCAGCCAATCACCAGAAGGAAGAAGAGTTTTTGGAGTCTTAACCGTAAAAGAGAATCTTTTGATGGGTGCTTATACTCTAAAAAATTACGATAAAAATACGCTAAATTGGATTTATGAGATAATGCCAAGATTAAAAGAGAGAGAAAAACAACTAGCAGGAACACTAAGTGGAGGCGAACAGCAAATGCTTGCGATTGGGCGAGCTGTTATGAGTAAGCCAAAACTTTTAATATTAGATGAGCCAAGTCTTGGACTTGCTCCTGTTTTAGTCAAAGGCATTTTTCAAGCAGTAAAAGAGATAAGTAAAAGTGGAGTAACGGTTTTGCTTGTTGAACAAAATGCAAAAGCAGCGTTGAAGCTGGCAAATCGTGGTTATGTTTTAGAACTAGGCAAAATCACTCATGAGGGAAAAAGTGAGGATTTACTAAATTCTAAGATAATACAAGAAGCATATTTAGGAAAAAAACATTAAAAAAAATATCTACATGTAAAAGTTACATGTAAGACTTTAAGGAGATGAAAGTGAAAAAGGAAGAGCAAGTTATAAGTAGAGCAGTTGCACTTGCTGAAAAATGGCAAACTAGAGCTACAGAGTTAGTTAACAACTTTGATAAAAAGTTTCATGTAAAAATGAACAAAATGTTGTCTCACCCAACAGACAAAGTGCTTTTGATAGAGCTTTTAGATCAAAGTTTTAGAAGTCATAATTCAAAACGTGTTGCAAATCAAGTCGAGTATATCTTTAAAAAATACCAAATGGCAAGCTTTTTTACAACACCTGAGAAATTTTTAGTCTGGGCTTTCATGAATGTTGGAAAATATCTTCCAGATATCTCTGTTCCACTTTTGATTGAGTACATAAGAGGAGATTCTAAAACTGTTGTCTTACAAGGCGAAGATGCAAAAATAAACGCTCATCTTGAAAAAAGAAGAAATGCTGGTGACAGAGTAAACCTAAACTTGATTGGTGAAGCAGTTCTTGGTGAAGACGAATCACAGGAGAGAACGGAAAAATACTTAAGTGCGCTAGAAAATCCAAATATTGACTATATCTCTATTAAAATCTCTACCATTTTTTCGCAGATAAATCCACTCTCAAAAGAAGACACTATCAACGAATTGGTTGAAAGATTAACTCTTCTTTATAGACAAGCGAAAAAATACAGCTTTGCTACAAAAGATGGAAATATGCAAAACAAATTTATAAATCTTGATATGGAAGAGTATAGAGATTTAGCTATAACTTATGAAGTTTTTACAAGAACTCTTGAGCTTGATGAGTTTAAAGACTTTTACGCTGGAATCGTTTTACAAGCATACTTACCTGATTCTCATTTATGGCAAAAAAAACTGACTGCTTGGGCTAAAAAAAGAGTAGAAAATGGTGGTCATCACATAAAACTTCGCCTTGTAAAAGGTGCAAATATGGAGATGGAAGAGACAGAGTCTGGCTTAAAAGGTTGGCCAGTTGCTCCTTACCAAAAGAAAATCGACACAGATAGTAACTACAAACAGATGGTTGATTTTGCTCTAACTGGTGACAATGCAAAGTATGTTTTTCTCTCAACTGCCTCACACAATCTTTTTGAATTAGCATATGCAAGAGAGTTGGCAATTTCAAGAGATTTGGAAGAGTATCATGGCTTTGAAATGCTAGAGGGTATGTGCGAATCCGCAAGACTTGCTATTAAAGAGATAAGTGGCGATGTTGTGCTTTATGGACCAACAGCAAAAAAAGAGCAATTTACAAACGCGATAGCCTATCTAGTTAGAAGGCTTGATGAAAATACAGGCGTTGATAACTTCATAAGATACAGTTTTGGTATGAAAGTTGGAAGCGCTGATTGGGAAAATCAAAAGAAAAAGTTTTTAGACTCATTTGACAATGTAGATAAAATATTTGTTGGTGCAAAAAGAGTACAAGATAGAACAAAAGAGAATTGGGACAATTTTGAGGGCTCATATTTTACAAAAACATATAAAAGTGAAGTTGATACAGACTTTGTATTGCCACAAAATCAAGATTGGGCAAGAGGAATCGTTGAAAAGTATTCAGATATAAACATAGAAGCACCGGTTGTTGTTGGTGGAGTTGATATCACAAAAGAGAGAACTCAAAAAGATATAGTTGATAAATCACAGCTTTTAGAAAATAAGTATTGTGGTAAATACACACTTGCTTCAAAAGATGATTTAGAAAATGCACTTGAGGTTGCTAGCAGCGACCCTGATGGCTGGAGAGAAAAATCAGTTGATGAAAGATATAAAATACTCTCCAAAGTTGCAAACAATGTAAGAAAAGCAAGAGCGGATTTGATAGGTGTTGCAGCTGCTGAGGTTGGAAAGGTTTTTACTGAAACAGATGTTGAAGTAAGTGAAGCTATAGACTTTTTAGAGTTTTACCCACACAGTGTTGAACACTTTGAAAATTTTGAAAATATAGAGACAAAAGGTAAAGGTGTTGGTCTTGTTATACCTCCTTGGAATTTCCCTGTTGCAATTCCAGTTGGTGGAGTTACAGCAGCGCTTGCCGCTGGAAACACGGTTATACTTAAACCAGCTTCTGTTGCAGTTCTTTGCTCATATATGTTTTGCAAATGCTTCTGGGATGCTGGAGTAAGTAAAAACACACTTCAATTTGTACCTTGCCCAGGCTCTCTTGCTGGGGATGTTTTGATTCCAGATGAGAGAGTAAGTTTTGTTATATTGACTGGTGGAGAAAGCACAGCTTATAGCATGTTAAAAGCAAGAGAAGATCTATTTTTAACAGCTGAAACTGGTGGGAAAGATGCAACTATAGTTACAGCTATGGCAGATCGCGACCAAGCTATAAAAAATGTTCTACACTCTGCATTTTCAAATAGTGGACAAAAATGTTCAGCTACTTCTCTTCTTGTTTTAGAAGAAGAGGTTTATAATGATCCGCATTTCAAAAAAGGCTTGGTTGACGCTGCAAAAACTATGACAGTTGGCTCGGTATGGAATTTAAAAAGTAAAATAGGCACACTTGCAAATGAGCTAGGTGGAGAATTAAAACAAGCCGTAGAAACCTTGGATAGTGGCGAAGAGTGGGCGCTTGCTCCATCTTTTGCTGAAAATAACAAATTTATGTTAAAACCAAGTATAAAATGGGGCGTTAAAGAGGGAAGCTTTTGTCATATGACAGAACTTTTTGGACCAGTTCTCTCAGTTATGAAAGCAAAAAACCTTGAAGATGCAGTTAGACTTGTAAATATGACAGGTTATGGACTAACTTCTGGTATAGAAACGCTTGATGAAAGAGAGATAGAGTACTGGAAAAACAATATAAAAGCTGGAAACTTATATATAAATCGTGGAACAACAGGTGCTATCGTTTTAAGACAACCTTTTGGTGGACTTGGAAAGTCGGCAGTTGGAGCAGGCAGAAAAGCTGGGCATTATAACTATGTAACACAGTTTATGGATTATAAAGAAGTTAGTGAGCCAAAGGTTGAAGGCACTTACTATCATCCATTCATAGATGCATTAAACTCTTGGGAAAAAGAAGTAGAAGCTGGAGCATATAAAGATTTTGCCGAGGAACTTGCAAAAACAAAAACAGCACTAAAAAGCTATCTTGAACAGTACGACAAAGAGTTTTCAGTAGGCAAAGACTACTTCAAATTAAGAGGTGAAGATAACGTATTTAAGTATTTACCAGTTTCAAAAGTCGCTCTTAGGGTAACAGCAAAAGATTCACTGTTTGATGTTCTCTCAAGAATTTTAGCAGCTAAAATAAGTAAAGTTCCTTTACATGTAAGTGTTGAAGCCGATGCAAATACGCAAGTTGTCTCATTTGTTTTTGAACATAAAGACAAAATACTATCTTCAAGCGATAGTATGACAAGAGAGAGCGAAGAAGCTTTTGTTAAATGCTTCAAAGATGTAAGTAGAATAATCTATGCAGACCCAAAAAATGTCTCTAAAAGAGTTTACGCTGAAGCTGCAAAACTTGCAAAATTTATAGTTCGTCAAAAACCACTTATGGGGGGAAGATTAGAACTTCTTAACTATTTTGATGAGCAAAGTATAAGCCATAGTTATCATAGATATGGAAATTTAGGTGCGAGAGCAGTTAGATAATGTTTTTTAATTCTTACATGTAAATTTTTTTACATGTAAGAAGAATTATTTGATTTTTTCTTTAGTTAACTTTCAATAAATTAGTCACTCAAAAATTATAATTAGTTTTTACTCTTTAGGCAACAGGCTGTTGCATTTCAAAAAAACATGGAGTATCAATACATGAGTTGCTACAAAAAAGCTCAAGAATTCGCTCAAAGAGTGATTCAAAACAGAGCAGCAGATATAGATCAAAAAGCGGCTTTCCCAGAAGATATTTTTAATCAGATAGGTAACGAGGGATTTTTATCACTTTTAATCCCAAAACAACATGGTGGACAAGGGCAACAATTAACCCAACATGTAGAAGTTTGTATGGCGCTTGCAGAGAGTTCAGCAACAGTTGCACTATGCTATATGATGCATAATGTTGCTTTAAATTGCGTATCTAAACATGGAAGTGAAAAGTTAAAAGAGAAAATCTTTGAAGATGTTGTTAAAAATAAAAAATTTTTAGCATTGGCTTATAGCGAACTTGGCACGGGCACACATTTTTATATACCAGAAATAAAAGCAGTTTATGATGAAAAAGGCGTTAGTTTAACTGGAATAAAAAGTATGGTAACATCTGCAAAGTTTGCATCATATTATCTTGTTCTATCTGGTGCAAAACAAGATGGTAAATTGAACAATTGGGCGGTTCCTCTTAACACAAAAGGAGTTGAATTTTTAACTTCAAATTGGAATGGACTTGGAATGAGAGCAAATGTATCTTGTCCTATGAAGCTTGAAAATGCCCATATTGATGAATTGTACAGAATTGGTCAAGATGGAGATGGGCAAGAGCAAGTATTTACAACGGTTTCATCATTCTTCCTTTCAGGATTAGCGGCAGTTTATAGCGGACTAAGTACCAATATTTGCAACGAAGCACTAAAACACGCGACTTCAAGAAAATATCCAAGTGGTCCATCATTGTCTCAAATAGAAACCGTACAAATTCACCTCTCAAACATTTATACAAAGACTACTGCTTCAAGAACTATGGCATTAAATGCTGCAAGTAGTTACGACAATAAAGAAGAAGATGCAGAAGCAAAGATAATAACAGCAAGAATACTCGCTTCAGAATCTGTTATAGAGATTGCAACTATCGCCATGAGAGTTGGTGGTGGAAAAACTTACAATAAACAAAACTCTATAGAGAGACTTTTAAGAGATGCTTACGCAGGACAAATAATGGCACCAAGTGTTGATGTACTAAAAGTTTGGCTTGGAAAAGCACTAACAGGTCAGCAAATACCGTAAATATAAAGGAAGATATAATGAGCAATTTAAAAGTTGGAGCGGTTGTTTATGACCCTAAAGTTACAGTAGTTTGGAAAATAATTGCAAATTTCTTTAGAGAAAATGGTTTTAATATAGATTGCGTATTTTTTAAAGATTACAAAATGCAAGTTGATGCTTTTATGGAAAATAAAATCGATATAGCTTGGAATTCACCTCTTGCATGGGTAGATACCTTTATAAGAACAGATGGAAGATGCAAAAAAAGTGCGATGAGAGACACAGATATAGACAGAGAAACACTGTTTTTGGCAAAAGTTGATAGTAAAATCTCTTCATTATCAGACTTTAAAAATAAGAAAATAGGTTTTGGTGCTATAGATTCTCCACAAGCAAGACTCATCCCAGTAAATTATTTAGCAAATAATGGACTTTTTAGTGGCAATGATTATAAAGAGATAATTTTTAATGTTGGTTTTGGCTTACATGGTGACCATGTTGGCGGCGAACTTGATGCATTAAAAGCTTTAAAAGATGATTTTGTTGATGTTAGCGTTTGTTTGGATTTAAACTATAAAGCATGGGTTGAAAATGGAACAATCGATGAAAAACAGATAATTCAAATCGCAAAAACACCAAAATTTGACCATTGTATTTTTACTTTGCAAGAAGATATAGATCCAAAAGTGTTAGAAAATTGGGAAAAGATACTCTTTAAGATGGATTATAACAACAAAAACCATAAAGAGATGATGGATATGGAAGGTTTGAAAAAGTGGGTAAAAGGAAGAACCTCTGGCTTTGAACAACTTCATGAAGCTGTAAAACTATTAAATTTTTTCAATTAACAAATGATAGAAAATTTACCAAAATTTCCAACAAGTCTAATGGGTAGTTGGCCAAGAAGTAGTGATATATTAAGCTTAATTCATAAAAATGAAGATAGCGATGAATTTGCCAAAAAAATCGAACTAAAAACAAAAGAGATTGTAAAAATTCAAGAAGATAATGGCATAGATATCATAACAAGCGGAGAACTTTCAAGGGATAATTATTGCTCTTTTGTTGCAAATAAAATCATAGGTGCAAGATTGATGCCAATGAGCGATATGCTTGATTATATTGATGACAAAGAAGCATTTGAAGAGATATTAAAAAAGCTTGATGCTCCTTTGTTTAGCATAAGAAATGCGATTTGCTCATCTAAGTTGAAGTTTGATAAAAACTTAGCTTTAAATGAGTTGCTTCTTTTGAAAAAATTTACAAAAAAGCCTATAAAAATCACACTTCCAGGAGCGTATCTGTTAACAAGGTCTATGTGGCTTGCAAATTTATCTAAAAATGCATATAAAAATAAAGAAGAGCTCGGTAAAGATGTTTTAAAGATATTAAAGCAAGAGGTAGATGCTTTGGTATTAAACGGCGTATTTATGATACAACTTGATGAACCAGTTTTAACCGAAGTGGTTTTCACAAAAGGCAAACCAAGAAGTTTTATGTGCGCAGCACTCTCTGAGAGAAAAGATCCAAAAGAAGAGTTAGACTTTGCAAAATCTCTAATACAAGAGATAGTTAAATACATAAACGACAAGGGCGTAATTTCATCTTTACATGTATGTAGGGGAAATTGGAGTAGTGATGAAGAGACGCTACTAAGTGGACCATATACGCCGCTAATCGATATCTTGGAAAACTCATTTGCAAAGGTTTTAAGCTTAGAGTTTTCAACTCCAAGGGCAGGAGAGATTAGTTCTTTGTTTAAAGATAACTCTCTCTCAAAAAACATCATACTCGGACTTGGCGTCATTAATCCAAGAATAGCTTATGTAGAAAAGATAGACGATATAGTAAAAAGATGTGAAGAGGCTATGAAATATGTGCCTACTGATAGACTTTGGCTAAATCCAGATTGTGGATTTTCAACTTTTTCAAATAGACCAGTAAATAGCGAAGATATCATCGTAAAAAAACTACAATCACTATATAAAAGTGCAGAAGTTTTAAGAAAAAGATATGCATAATTTAGTTTTAGAGCAAAAAGAGTATCCGTATAATTTTAGGGCATTTTTATCAAAAGAAAATAGTGTAAAACTTTATACAAGAAATCAAAGTTTAGAGCTTAAGGATGAGGCAACTTTCGATACTCAAGATGAAAATTTATCCAGCATCGAGCTTTTTGTTTTTTCATTTATCAGTAGTTACATTTTTTGCATTAAAAGAGAAGCAAAAAAACAAAATATCACATTAGAAAATGTAGAGATTAGCTTTACATGTAAAGTACAAAATCCGTTAACTTTATTGGAAGTAGTTGGATATGAGGAAGATGCTTTTATTAAATCGATTTTTATAAAAGTCTATATTTATAGTGAAGATGCAGCAAAAAAAGTTGAAGTTTTATGCGAAAAAGCTCTTAAAAATTCACTTATTTATAAACTCATCGACAAAGAAGTAAAAATAGTCATTGATTATAGGATAGTTGGTGGAAATTAAAGTAAGAGTTAGGATTAGCTTTTTGCTAATCCTTTCGTCTGTTTTTATTCTTTGTTTTCTTCGATTCTTTCTGAGTTTTTCTTGATATTCTCTTTGTTTTTCTAAATCAAAGAGCGATTTTCTTTAATCTTTTCAGCATTTTTATTTATGTTTTCTTTATTTGCTTCGATTTTTTGAGTTAAAGTTTCAACTTTTTTCTCATATCTCATAAAGATGAACAAGACAAATAAGATGAGCATTAGCACGATGATAAAAAAAAGCCATTCCATTTTAGTTTTCTCCTTTGCGACTTAAATTTGGAAGCGTATATTACTATATTTTTTGAAAATTAGTATTGCAAAAACGTATTAATCTTTTAATTTTGCAATGATATCTTGATTTAAATCGAGCCTTTTTCTATTTGCATCGATTTTCCCTTGGTTCTCTTCAATCAAAGTACGGTTTTCTGCGATGTTTTTTCTATTTTTTTCAATCGCATCTTTGTTTGCCTCTATAAGTTTATTTAGAGCATCTATCCTCTTTTCATACTTTATAAAAAGAAAACATATAACAAAAATCAAAACAGCTATTATTGCCCACTCCATTAAAAATTCCTTTTTTTAAAAATAGTTCCCTAATTTTACAAGTAAATAACTTTATTTTAGTAAATATTTTCAAAAACGACTAAAAGATAAAGTTACATGTAAAGATTTTACACTCTATCTTTAATATCAATGGTTAATTTTTTACAGGCTCTGATGACTTTTTGCTATGTGTAAATACTTTGATGGCTGAAATCATCAATATAACACCTAAAATCCACACAAGCCATTCTGAATTTACGTATTTTAGACTATACGCACCAAACAGTGAACCAGCCAATGAGCCTAAAATCATATAAACCATAAACTGTTTATGGCGAAGCATTTCAGTAAAAGCTCTGTCTTTTGAGTAGCGGAAAAATGCAACTAACATGGTAGGCAAAGAGATGTAAAGTGACAAAGTTCCTGCAACCTTCATATCAAAACCATAAAGCAGCATCAAAGTTGGTATCAAAAACTCTCCTCCAGCAACACCCAAAACTGCTGCGATGACACCTATGATAATCCCAGCAATCAAACCAGCCAAATACAAGCTAACTCCACTAAGCGCTGCATTATGATAAAGCCCAACATTAAACACGTGAGAGGATATCATGCTAATTGAGAGAATTATCAAGATAAAAGCGATGAGTTTATTTAGGGAGTGTTCTTTTAGTAAACATGCGTAGTGAGCACCAAGCCAAGCACCTATCATAGAGCCAAAGAGTAAAACTATAACCGTACTAAAATTTGTATAAATATCCATATATCCCATATAAAACGTGCGAAAGGAGAGTGAAAAAAAGACTGTAAAAAGTGATGTAAGTTTGTTTATCATAACAGCAAGTAGTGTACCAAATCCAAAATATCCAACAAGTAATGGTAAGCGAAATTCTGCACCGCCTAGTCCTATCAAGCCTCCAAGAGTTGAGACGCAAAATCCGCCTAAAAAAGATTTTTTTGGTGTTCTTGTATTCATTGTATTCCTTCAAATGTGTTTTACATGTAAATAGCTTAAATTTGTAAAACATCTTTTATTTCATTTACAATTGTAAAATTTTGCGAAGTATAACAACTGAAACTTAAAGCAAAAAATGTTCATTTTTAGAAGATTTTAACATGTAAAATTTGCATATTTTTACAGTCGAATTACTGGGTAAATAGCGAATTTATAGGATTAATATGCTTTCTTAGTATATTAATTTTGTTTTGAATTTTGAAGTTTTAAATTGATATAAAATATCATAAATAATATGATTAAATAGAATATTATAAAATTAAAAATTAGAAAATATTTTTAATATTTAATTTATAAAACTATTTTTGATTGAAATTTTTGTGAAAGATTTAGGATTTTTAAAATGGTAGCTAGCTGATACTATAAATAATCTCGGTTTTGTTTTTCTGCTTTTTAATCTCTTTGATTTGAAGATTTTCTATCTTCATGCTCATGAACTCTTCTTCGTTTTGGATGTTTGACTTTGCTATAGATTTTAAAACAATGCCTCTATATGCTTTAGCCCAATGGCTTACAACTTTGTTGTCTTTTAAAAATTTCAAAGTTACATAGGGCTTGGTTATTTTATAAAATTTTTCATAAAATCCAGCACGTAAATCAACCACAAACTCATCTTTTAAAAACTCATCAACCACTTCTTTAAACTCTTTTTGGTAGAAATCTTCAGGCTTAAAACCATCCAAACTTTCTCCCTGCTTTAATTTATAGCTTGGTAAGTTATCGCCCAAAAGCAGAGGTCCAAAAAGATTTGAAAATATAAGTACATTTTTGTCTATAAAATTTTGCTCATTTTTGTTTAAACTCTTATAATCAAGATAATCATACGCAACGCCAGTGTATCTTAAAACTGCTTTTTGCAATGGTTCCTTTGAGAGTGAGATAGGATTTAAGCCTTTTGTATCTTTTAATCCAGTTAATTTTTGTATAGCCTTCTCGTCATTGCTTTCAAGTATTTTGTTATACAAATCTATGCAAATTTTTCGTTTTTCAAAAAGTTCTGGTTGCCAAAGATTTGATTTTAAATCATCTGTTTTTGAGTTTTCAGGCGATTTACTTTCACTTGGAGAGAAGAGTATTTTCACGCTTTTGCCTTTACATGTAAATAAAATGAATATAATATATAAAAATTCTTTACATGTAAAGTATCTAAGCTATCATCTTTCCTTTTGCGATATCATCAAGAACTGGCTGAATAGTGCTAAGAGGTATATCTTTTGTTTTTATGTACATAAGTCCGTCAACGGCGTTGTTGAAGTTTGGATCAACGTTAAAAGCCATGAGCTTCGCATTTTGCTTGATATATTTTTTAAAAAGTACTGGAAGTCTCAACATATTTGGCTCAAACTCTTCCACTAAAGAGTCTAAGTTGTTTATATTTTTATCCATCTCTTTTAGTACAAACTCTCTATTTTCTTCACTCATGGTAACTTTGTACTCGTTTTTTGCTTTTATAAATTTAGAGATGTAGCTATCAAAGTAGTTAGACCTCATAAATTCAACGATAACAGATTTTGAAAAGTTTGAAAATTGATTGCTGATGCTAACTCCACCGATTATATAGTTTATATTTTTCTCTTTTAATATGATGTGCACTATACCTCTCCAAAGAAGAAGTAGTGGCATCGGTTGTCTTTGGTAATCAATGCTTACAAAGGCTCTTCCCAGCTCCATGCCTTCAAAGAAAAGGTAGTGTGATTTTGGGCTAAATTTGAAAAGTTCACTTAGATAAAAGCCTTTGATGCCGTGTTTTTCGTATATCTCACTTCCAAGTCCTATACGGTAAGCTCCAGCTATCTTTCTTTCAGTTTTATCCCACAAAAATAGGTGATTATAGTTTTTGTCGTATTCATCTAAATCTATTGATTTGTTTGTGCCTTCGCCAACATTTCTAAAGGTTACTTCTCTTAATCTTCCTATCTCATTTAATGCATTTGGTATATCTTTGGCTTTTGCAAAATAGCATTCAAATTTGTTATTGTGAGTAAATAAAAGAGCTTCATTTTTGATAAGTTCTAGCTCCTTTTCTATAGCTATAGTGTCTTGAAATGGGACAATCTCTTCAGGGTTTTGGTTGCCGTCTTTTACAAGGATTTTATCTTTTATCTTTTTGATATTTTTTTTGAAATTATCTTTATTGTAATATGAAGAAAGCACATAAGTTTTTCTTCTTAAGTACTCTGCAAAATCTTCTAAGTTTTCATGTTCTGCTTGCTTTATAAGTGGGATTTGTTTTCCTATTCGTATCTGTATTGGTTTTTTAAACTCTCTTAACATCTCTCTTGGCAACATGATGGTTCTAAGGGCTGGGTTTGCTTTGCCAAGCCAGTAAAAGGTACTACTGTTTTTTGCATTGAAAAATATTGGTATTATCGGAACTTTTGCTTTTTTAATGAGTTTTATGGCTGTAAGTTGCCAAGGTCTATCTTCAACCTCTTCTAGTAAATTTTTATTTGATACTTCACCTGAAGGAAAAATACCTATACATCCGCCATTTTGCAAATGTTTTAAACTACCTATCATTCCTTTTAGACTGTTAAAGCTATCTTTACTATTTTCAAAAGGATTTACGGGGATAAATATATCTTCTAAGTTTTTTATACGTTTTAACATAAAGTTTGCCATAATTTTAAAGTCTGGTCTTATTTTACTTATCAAGTAGATAAGCAGTAAACCATCAAGTGCGCCAAGAGGGTGATTTGAGATGATTATAAAAGGGCCAGTTGTTGGGATTTTGCTAAGGTCTGCTTTATGCACTTCAAAAGGAACTTTTAAAACGTTTTCTACAACTTCATCTAAAAACTCATCTTGTGGAAGATGGTTGATTAGTTTATATCTTTTATTTAAATAGTCTATTTTGGTGATTTTTAAAAATATCCACGCAAAAAATCTACCAAAAATACCAAAGTATTTAAGCCTCGAGTTTTGTACAACTTCATCTATGCTTAGTAACATAATCTCTTGCCTTTAAAAATTTTTTAATAAAGCAAGTGTTGCAAGTTTTTATTTCAAATTGAATACATCCTTTACTTGCACAAGATTATCTCACTAAATCTATATAAGCCCCATAACCCTCTTTTTGCATATCTTCAAGAGGTATAAACCTTAGAGATGCACTGTTTATGCAGTATCTAAGTCCACCTTTTTCTTTTGGACCATCGTTAAAGACATGACCTAAATGTGTATCTCCAATTTTGCTTTTTACTTCAATTCTACTCATGCCATGACTGTAGTCATTTTTTTCATCAATACTATTTTTTTGAATTGGTTTTGTAAAACTTGGCCAACCAGAACCTGAATCAAATTTGTCGGATGAGCTAAAAAGTGGTTCACCAGTTACTATATCCACATAAATACCTTTTTTATGGTTATCCCAGTATTTTCCGCTAAATGCTCTTTCTGTTCCAGACTCTTGTGTTACTTGATATTGAAGAGTGGAGAGTTTTTCTTTTAACTCACTTTGACTTGGTTTTTTATACTCAACTTTTTTTAAATCTTTTAAACTCTCAAATGAAATGTGACAATAACCGTTTGGATTTTTCTTGAGATATTTTTGATGATACTCTTCAGCTGCATAGTAATTTTTCAAAGGTAAAACTTCAACAACTAATGCTTTCGTGTAACTTTTTTGAACCTCATTAAAAACTTCATCTATTATCTCTTTATCTTTATCATCTATATAATAAATGCCAGTTCTATACTGACTTCCTATATCATTTCCTTGTTTGTTTAAACTTGTTGGATTTATAATTTTAAAAAATTGTTCTATTAATGTTTTTAAACTTACTATATTTTTATTGTACTTTACATGTAAAGTTTCAGCATATCCTGTATTGCCAGTGCAAACTTCTTTATATGTTGGATTTTGTATATTTCCATTTGCATAACCAACGGAGGTTTCTAAAACTCCATCGATCCTTGAAAAGTACTCTTCAACTCCCCAAAAACATCCACCTGCTAAATATATCTCATTTGTTTGCATCTTTAACTCCTTTGTTTTATTTTCGATAGAAAAAGAGTCGGATACAAAAAGCATTAAACAGATAAAAAAAGAAAAAAATTTCATGTCAACTCTTTTAAATTATAAGATAGCAAATTATATCTTTACATGTATATATCTTTTTTTAATCGAAATAATTAACAAAATAAGCAAAAAAATGTTTACATGTAAAGAAATTCTCTTGACTTGCAAAATCTTTTAAGATATAATTTCCGCTCGCAAAAACAAAAGCCGATGTAGCTCAGTTGGTAGAGCAACTGCCTTGTAAGCAGTAGGTCGGGGGTTCGAGTCCCTTTATCGGCTCCATTTTTGTACAGTGTTTGACCAGATTATGGTGCAGATACCGCTTTAGGTGAGATACTCAAGTGGCCAACGAGGGCAGACTGTAAATCTGCTGGTTTTTACCTTCGAAGGTTCGAATCCTTCTCTCACCACCATCAAATTAGCCAGTGCGGGAATAGCTCAGTTGGCTAGAGCATCAGCCTTCCAAGCTGAGGGTCGCGGGTTCGAGTCCCGTGTCCCGCTCCAACCAAAAGCGGTAAATTATAATGACTGGGAGCTGTTGAAATTAACTAATCTTAACTTCAACTATCAAAAGTTAACAGTTTTGTAGTAGAATTGCTACATTATAATATTAAAATAATCATAATTTGTGTATAATCGCCGTTTTGACTAATTAGACAAAAAGACCGTTGCTCATATGGCTCAGAGGTAGAGCACTTCCTTGGTAAGGAAGAGGTCGAGGGTTCAAGTCCCTCTATGAGCTCCATTTCTGCGGAAGAAAATGAGATTTTAGTTTAAATAGTCATTTAAAAATTTAAAGAAAAAACCTAATATGGAGGAATAAGATGGCTAAAGAAAAATTCGAAAGAACCAAGCCACACGTAAACATTGGTACTATTGGTCACGTTGACCACGGTAAAACTACACTTACAGCTGCTATTTCAGGTGTACTTGCTACTAAAGGTCTTGCAATTATGAAAGACTACGATAATATCGATAATGCTCCAGAAGAGAAAGAGCGCGGTATTACAATCGCTACTTCACATATTGAATATGAAACAGAAAATAGACATTATGCACACGTTGACTGCCCAGGCCACGCTGACTATGTTAAAAACATGATTACTGGTGCTGCACAAATGGACGGCGCTATACTTGTTGTTTCTGCTGCAGATGGTCCTATGCCACAAACAAGAGAGCATATCCTTCTTTCACGCCAAGTTGGTGTTCCATATATCGTAGTATTTATGAACAAAGCTGACATGGTTGATGATGCAGAACTTTTAGAGTTAGTTGAAATGGAAATTCGTGAATTATTAAATGAATATGATTTCCCAGGTGACGATACTCCAATCGTAGCTGGTTCAGCTCTTAAAGCTTTAGAAGAAGCTAAAACTGGTAAACTTGGTTCATGGGGCGAGAAAGTTCTTGCTTTAATGGCAGAAGTAGACAGATTTATTCCAACTCCAGCTCGTGCAACAGATAAAGATTTCTTGATGCCAGTTGAAGATGTTTTCTCAATTTCTGGTCGTGGTACAGTTGTAACAGGTAGAATTGAAAAAGGTATCGTTAAAATTGGTGAGACAATTGAAATCGTTGGTATTAAACCTACTCAAACAACAACAGTTACTGGTGTTGAAATGTTTAGAAAAGAGATGGCTCAAGGTGAAGCAGGCGATAACTGCGGTATCTTACTAAGAGGCACTAAAAAAGAAGACGTTGAAAGAGGAATGGTTCTTTGTAAGCCAAAATCAATCACTCCACATACAGAATTTGAAGGTGAAGTGTATATTCTTACAAAAGAAGAGGGTGGAAGACATACTCCATTCTTTAACAACTACAGACCACAATTTTATGTTAGAACAACAGACGTAACAGGTTCAATTACACTTCCAGAAGGTACTGAAATGGTTATGCCAGGCGATAACATTAAAATCAAAGTTACACTAATCAATCCAATCGCTCTAGAAGATGGAACAAGATTTGCGATTCGTGAAGGTGGAAAAACTGTAGGTTCTGGTGTTGTTTCTAAGATATTAAAATAGATTAATAAATGTAAGGGATAAAACCCTTACATGTAAAATGAAGGTATTTAGATGAGAATCAAAATTGGATTAAAGTGTGTTGAGAGTGGAGATATTAACTACACTACAACAAAAAACAGTAAAACTATGACAGAGAAATATGAAACAAAAAAATATTCTCCTCGTTTGAAAAAACACACTGTTCACAAAGAAGTTAAATTAAAAAGTTAATCCCAATTAAAATTTTTTGGGATTAATATTAAGTTAGGGTAGTAGCTCTAATGGTAGAGCGTCGGTCTCCAAAACCGCAGGTTGGGGGTTCGAGTCCCTCCTACCCTGCCACTGTAAGGTTGAAATTTATGGAAAAATTGGTAAGTTATATAAAAAACTCAAGAGCAGAACTTGGAAAGGTTATCTTTCCTACAAAAATACAAATAAGAACTGCTTTTATCTCTGTTTTTATCGTTGTAACAATTATTTCAATATTTTTGGCTCTTGTTGATCTTATTATGTCAAATTCACTATCTGTAATTATGAATTAAGGATAGATTGATGACAAATTGTAAGTGGTATGCAATTCAAACATATGCTGGAAGTGAGCAAAGTGTTAAAAGAGCAATCGAAACTTTAGTAAAAGATCATGGAATTGAAGATAAATTAGAAAGTATTCTTGTTCCAACAGAAGATGTTATTGAAGTAAAAAATGGAAAGAAAAAAATCAGTGAGAGAAGTCTTTACTCTGGTTATGTTTTTGCAAAATTAGATTTAGATACAGCTTTATGGCACAAGATTCAATCTTTGCCAAAAGTTAGCCGTTTTATTGGTGAGTCAAAAAAACCTACACCATTAAGCGATAAAGATATAAATCTTATTTTGGAAAAAGCAGAGAAAAAAGGTGCACCAAAACCAAAAATCTCGTTTGACGATGGTGAAAGTGTAAGAATTACTGAAGGACCATTTGCAAACTTTACGGGTATTGTAGAAGAGTATGATATGGTACGTGGACTTTTACGTCTAAACGTATCTATTTTTGGTAGAAGTACACCAGTTGAGATTTTATATTCTCAAGTTGAAAAAATTGTTTAAAGGAATGAATAGATGGCTAAAAAAGTAATTGGCGAAATAAAGCTTCAAATTGCTGCTGGTAAAGCAAATCCATCACCACCAGTTGGACCAGCTCTTGGTCAAAGAGGTGTTAATATTATGGAGTTTTGTAAAGCTTTTAATGAAAGAACAAAAGAGATGGCTGGTTTTAAAATCCCAGTTATCATAACTGTATATGCAGACAAAAGTTTTACTTTTATTACAAAACAACCACCAGTAACTGACTTAATCAAAAAAGCTGCAAACTTTACAAAAGGTTCAGAAAACCCATTGAAAAATAAAATTGCAAAATTGACAAAAGCTCAAGTTATGGAAATAGTTGATAAAAAATTAGTAGATTTAAACACTACCAATAAAGAGCAAGCTGCTAAAATCGTAGCTGGTTCTGCTAGAAGTATTGGTGTGGAGATAGTTGACTAAATACCTTGACCGCTTAGGTTAAAAAAGCGGAAGCACATAAAAATATATGCGGAGATAATATACAATGGCAAAAAATTCAAAAAGATTAGAAGAGTTACTTAAAAAAGTAGATACTACAAAAGTTTATAATTCTGAAGAAGCAATCAAAACAGTAAAAAATCTAAAATCAGCTAAATTTGATGAAACTATAGAAGTTGCATTAAAATTAAACGTTGATCCAAGACATGCTGACCAAATGGTAAGAGGTTCAGTTGTTCTTCCAGCAGGTACTGGTAAAGTTGCTCGTGTTGCAGTTATCGCAAAAGATATCAAAGCAGACGAAGCAAAAAAAGCTGGTGCAGATATAGTAGGAAGCGATGACTTAATCGAAGATATTCAAAAAGGTATTTTCAACTTTGATGTTCTTATAGCTACTCCAAACATGATGGGATTAGTTGGTAAAGTAGGTCGTTTACTTGGACCAAAAGGTTTAATGCCTAACCCAAAAACTGGAACTGTAACTATGGATGTTGCAAAAGCAGTTGAAAACGTAAAAGGTGGACAAGTAAATTTCCGTGTTGACAAACAAGGAAATATTCACGCTGGTATTGGTAAAGTAAGTTTTAGCGAAGATCAAATCAGAGATAACTTTACAACTTTTATTAAAGCTATAAACAAACATAAACCATCAGCTGCAAAAGGTAGATATATTAAATCTGCTGCATTGTCACTTACAATGAGCCCTTCAATTAACCTTGAAACTCAAGAATTAATAGATTTAAGATAACAAAAAAACTTTTACATGTAAACACCTTTTACATGTAATTTATCTTTGATTGGAGATAGTAGAGGTTAATACTTAATTTAGGGAAACCTAACTCTACTTGAAATCAGCCCCAGTCGGAAAGGAGAAGAAATGACTAAAGAAGAAAAAGCGAAACTTGTTGAGAGTCTGACTGAAGAATTTAAAGCTTCTGACGCAGTTGTAGTTTGTGATTACAAAGGCTTAAGCGTTAAAAAAATTGAAGGTTTAAGAAACAAAGCAAGAGAAGTTAGTATCAAAGTTCAAGTTGTAAAAAATACACTTGCAGGTATAGCACTTAAAAACGCAGATAAAGATGGCATGGTATTGAAAGATACAAATATCTTTATTTGGGGTCCAGACCAACTTCAAGTAAGTAAAGTTGTTGCTGAATTTGCTAAAACAAATGAACAGTTCCAAATCAAAACTGCATTTGTTGATGGTGAAGTTGCAACTGCTGCTAAAATTGAAGCATTATCAAAAATGCCTTCACGCAACGAATTACTTGCAATGTTACTACAAGTTTGGAATGCACCGATTACAAATTTTACTATCGGTTTGGATGCTCTTAGAGCTAAAAAAGAACAATCAGCATAATATAAAAGTGGGAGATTAAAAATGGCAATTACAAAAGAAGATGTATTAGAATTTATTTCTAATTTAAGCGTACTAGAATTAAGCGCGCTTGTAAAAGAGTTCGAAGAAAAATTTGGTGTTTCAGCTGCTCCAGTAATGGTAGCAGGTGCAGGTGCCGCAGCAGCAACAGAAGCTGTTGAAGAAAAAACAGAATTTAACGTTGTACTTGTTGACTCAGGTGACAAAAAAATCAACGTAATTAAAGTTGTAAGAACTCTAACAGGTCTTGGTCTTAAAGAGGCTAAAGATGCAGTTGAGGGAACACCTTCAGTTATTAAAGAAGGTATCGGCAAAGCTGATGCTGAAGAAGCTAAAAAACAACTTGAAGAAGCAGGCGCTAAAGTCGAGCTTAAGTAATTTTGTTTACATGTAAAGCAAAAAGGGGAGTAAAATCCCCTATGTTTTTTTTAAATATAGAAGATAAAACCATAAACTATGTGCCAAATTACGGCATAAACTACAATTTCTTTTCAAATTATACTACGAGGTAAGACTCATGCTAAATAGCCTAAAATCAGGAAATCGCCTAAGGGTGGATTTTGCAAAAGTACCTCAGCAAATAGATGTTCCAAATTTGCTGCAACTACAACAAAAAAGTTATGAGCATTTTTTAAACATTGATGCTGTTCACGAAGAAAGCGGTATCGAAAAAGTTTTTAAATCAATTTTTCCTATACATGATCCGCAAAATAGATTAACACTAGAATACGTAAATTGCGAAGTAGGTCGCCCAAAATATACCGTGCGCGAGTGCATGGAGAGAGGACTTACATACGCTGTAAACTTAAAAATGAATATAAGACTTATCCTTTGGGATAAAGATGAAAAAACTGGTGAAAAAACAGGGATGAAAGATGTGAAAGAACAATCAATCTACATCCGTGAAATTCCACTAATGACTGAGAGAACTTCATTTATTATAAATGGAGTTGAGAGAGTTGTCGTAAACCAACTTCACAGAAGTCCAGGCGTTATATTTAAAGAAGAAGAGAGTTCAACTGTCGTAAATAAACTTATTTATACAGCTCAAATTATCCCAGATAGAGGTTCTTGGCTCTATTTTGAATATGATGCAAAAGATACACTATATGTAAGAATCAACAAAAGAAGAAAAGTTCCTATAACTATACTATTTCGTGCACTTGGATACAGTAAACAAGATATTATCAAACTTTTCTATCCAGTTGTAAACTTAGAGATTAAAAACAATAAGTACTTAATGCCTTATGTTGCTGATAACTTTGTAGGTCGTATTGATTTTGACTTAAAAGATGAAAATGGGAACGTTTTAATAGCTGCAGGAAAAAGATTAACTCAAAAAAGAGCTGAAAAAATTGCAGAAGAGGGAGTAAAATGGGTTGAATACCCAACTGACGTTTTAGTAAACAGATACTTGGCTTCTCCAATCATAAATAGTGAAAGTGGCGAAGTTATTTATGATACTTTAACACAACTTGAAGAGAGTAAAATGGTTAAAATACTCGAATCTGGTTGTAAAAATATAGAGATAGCTAACGATTTGGCAAGTGGCGTTGACGATGCTATCATTAACTCATTTGTTGCAGATGTTGAAACTCTAAAACTTTTAAAACAGACAGAAAATATTGAAGATGAAAATGATTTAGCTGCGATCAGAATTTATAAAGTTATGAGACCAGGTGAGCCTGTTACAAAAGAAGCAGCAAAAGTTTTTGTAAATGATCTATTTTTTAATCCTGAAAGATATGACTTAACAAAAGTTGGTCGTATGAAAATGAACCATAAACTTGGTCTTGAAGTACCAGAATATGTAACAGTTATGACCAATGAAGATGTTATAAAAACAGCAAAATATTTGATAAAAGTTAAAAATGGTCAAGGACATATCGACGATAGAGATCACTTAGGAAATAGAAGAATAAGATCAATCGGTGAATTGCTTGCAAACGAGATGCACACAGGCCTTGCTAAAATGCAAAAATCAATTAGAGATAAATTTAGTGCACTTGGAAGTAGTGTTGAAGAGTTGATGCCTCATGACCTTGTAAACTCAAAAATGATAACAAACTCAATTTTAGAATTTTTTACAAGCGGACAATTATCTCAATTCATGGATCAAACAAATCCACTTAGCGAAATCACACACAAAAGAAGATTGTCAGCTCTTGGAGAAGGTGGTTTAGTAAAAGAGAGAGCTGGATTTGAAGTTCGTGACGTTCACCCAACTCATTATGGAAGAATTTGTCCTATTGAAACGCCTGAGGGTCAAAACATTGGCCTAATTAATACACTTGCAACATATGCAAAAGTTAATGAATTAGGATTTGTTGAAGCGCCTTACAGAAAAGTTGAAAATTGCAAAATAACAAAAGATATTATTTATATAACTGCAACTCAAGAAGAGGGATTAGTTATAGCTCCTGCAAGTACAATCATTGATGACAAAGGTTACATAGTAGAAGACTTTATCGAAGCTAGAATTAATGGCGAGATAGTTTTAATAGAAAAAGAGAAAGTAGCCTTGATTGACCTATCTTCAGCTATGGTTTCTGGTGTCGCTGCTTCACTTATTCCATTCTTAGAACACGATGATGCAAACCGTGCATTGATGGGTTCAAACATGCAACGTCAAGCTGTGCCACTTTTAAGACCAAGTGCTCCAATGGTTGGAACAGGTGTTGAAAAGATTGCTGCACGTGATGCTTGGGAAGCTATAAAAGCAAAAAGAGCTGGTATTGTTGAAAAGGTAGATAACAAAAATATTTATATCTTAGGTGAAGATGACAATGGCGCATATATCGACCATTATGCATTAGAAAAAAACTTAAGAACAAACCAAAATTCAACATTTACACAAATTCCAATTGTAAAAGCTGGCATGAAAATAGATGCAGGTCAAATTATAGCTGATGGTTCAAGTATGGACAAAGGTGAACTTGCTGTCGGTAAAAACGTAATGGTTGCGTTTATGCCATGGAATGGTTATAACTTCGAAGATGCTATCATCCTAAGCGAAGAGATGATTAAAGAAGACACATTTACAAGTGTTCATATCTATGAAAAAGAGATAGAAGCAAGAGAGCTAAAAGATGGTGTTGAAGAGATAACAAAAGATATTCCAAACGTTAAAGAAGAAGATTTGTCACATCTTGATGATAGTGGTATTATAAAAATTGGAACAAACGTAAAACCTGGAATGATTTTAGTTGGAAAAGTATCTCCAAAAGGTGAGGTAAAACCAACTCCTGAAGAGAGACTACTTCGTGCTATTTTTGGTGAAAAAGCAGGACACGTTGTAAATAAATCTTTATATGCAACTCCGTCTATGGAAGGCGTTGTAACTGATGTAAAAATCTTTACAAAAAAGGGTTATGACAAAGATCCAAGAGCGATAAAAGCATACGAAAAAGAGAAAGAGATATTTGATAGAGAGCATCACGACAAACTCTTAATGTTAGACCGTGAAGAGATGTTAAGAATCAACTCACTTCTTTCAAAAGCAAAACTTACCCAAGACCAAGAGGTAAATAAAAAGCTTTATAAAAAAGGAAGTGCTATTTCAAAAGATGATTTATCAAATATAAATCGTTTTACACTAAACGTTTTAGTAAAATCTTTTTCAGATGAAGTTCAAACAAAATATGATCAATTAAAAAATCACTTCCAAAATGAGAAGAAAAAATTAAAAGAAGACCATGACAATAAACTTGGAATCATTGAAAAAGACGATATCTTGCCAAATGGTGTAGTTAAACTTGTAAAAGTTTATATTGCAGCAAAAAGAAAGATAAAAGTTGGCGATAAAATGGCAGGACGCCACGGTAACAAAGGTATCGTTTCAAACATTGTTCCAAAAGTTGATATGCCATACCTTAAAAATGGTGAAACAGTTGATATTATCCTAAATCCACTGGGCGTTCCTTCACGTATGAACATCGGTCAAATATTAGAAGTTCACTTAGGCCTAATCGGTAGAAGATTAGGAGACCAAGTAGCTGAAATTTTTGAAGCTAAAAAAGGTGAATGGGTTAAAGAACTTCGTACAAAAATGGTAGAAATTGCCGATGTTGGTAAACTAATCAACGCTAAAAAGTTTATGGATACTATAAGTGATGAAGACTTAATAGATTATGCTAGAGACTGGTGCAGAGGTGTAAAATTTGCTACTCCAGTATTTGAAGGTGTTGACCACGACGAATTTGATAAACTTTTTGCTATGGCAAAAGTTGATTTAGATGGTAAAAGCGAATTGTATGATGGCAAGACTGGTGAGAAGATGAAAGAGCGTGTAAACGTTGGTTACATGTATATGTTAAAACTTCACCACTTAGTTGATGAAAAAGTTCACTCAAGAAGTACAGGACCATACTCGCTTGTAACACAACAACCAGTTGGTGGTAAAGCGCTATTTGGTGGACAAAGATTTGGAGAGATGGAAGTTTGGGCATTAGAAGCTTATGGTGCTGCTCATACACTCCAAGAGATGTTAACTATAAAATCAGATGATGTCGAAGGAAGAGTTGCTGCGTATAAAGCTCTTGTAAGAGGAGAAAATATACCAAGCAGAGGCGTTCCTGAAACATTTTTCGTTTTAACAAATGAGTTAAAATCTTTAGCTCTAGATGTTGAAATCTATGACGAGGTAGATGATAATGAAAAGATTTGAGATAATAAGCATAAATGAAGAGAATAGACCAAGAGATTTTAAAGCTTTTCAATTAAGACTTGCAAGTCCTGAAAAGATAAAATCTTGGAGTTATGGCGAAGTTAAAAAACCTGAAACCATTAACTACAGAACATTAAAACCAGAGCGCGATGGTCTTTTTTGTGCAAAGATATTTGGACCAGTTCGTGATTACGAGTGCCTTTGTGGAAAATACAAAAAAATGCGTTACAAAGGTGTTAAGTGCGAAAAATGTGGTGTTGAAGTAACAAGCACAAAAGTTCGTCGTTCTCGTATGGGACATATTGAACTTGTAACTCCAGTTGCACACATTTGGTATGTAAATTCACTTCCAAGCAGAATAGGAACTTTGCTTGGTGTTAAAATGAAAGATTTAGAGCGCGTATTATATTACGAAGCATATATCGTTCAAGAAGCTGGCGAAGCATACTATGACAATGAAAACACAAAAAAAGTTGAAAAGTATGATGTACTAAATGAAGAACAATATCAATCGTTAATCCAAAGATTTGATAATACAGGCTTTAAAGCTGCTATGGGTGGAACGGTAGTTCAAGAGTTGCTTTCAGACCTTGATTTATTTGATATATTAGAGCAACTAAAATCAGAAATTAGTACAACAAACTCTGAAGCAAAGAAAAAAACAATCGCAAAAAGATTAAAAGTTGTAGAAGCATTTTTAAATAGTGGAAATC
>JBKECC010000024.1:0-5635 GCA_047974135.1 Campylobacteraceae bacterium
CCAGCAGAGCTTCAAGCAAGAATAAAAAGTCATCTAAGAAGACAAACTATACAAGTAGACACAGTAGCAAAAGAGTCAAAAAACTCTGATATTGTTGTAGCTGATGATAAAAGAGTTATAACTTTTAAAGGCGAAGTTTTGCAACTTACAGCTGCCGAGTATGAGATACTCTCCTATTTGGTTAAAAAAGAGGGTGGCGTTGTATCACGTGAAGAGCTTATATATAACTGTGAAGCGATAAATGAAGAAAGCGCAAACAAAAGTATCGATGTTATAGTTGGAAGAATACGAAATAAACTTGGTGAAAATCCAAAAACTCCAAAATATATACACGCTGTAAGAGGGATTGGCTACAAGTTTCTAAAATGAAAAGATACTCAATTTATTATAGTATTACCTTTATCTCTGTTCTTTCAGTCATGGGAATAGTTTTAGCTTTTTTATATCTGATACAGTACGACAAAGAAAATTATTCTGAAGAGTTAAATTCAAAATACTCTGTTATAGCAGGTGCTACACTTTTCCATCTCAATAACTTAATAACTGCAAAAGAGATGGAAGAGCAGATAAAAAACTACAAAATGGAAGAGATAGTTGAAGAACCTCTAAAAAGCTACATTATAGAAAATGGTGAAGTTTTAGGAACTATCCAAGATAAAAAACTAGGAAAAAGCTCTGTTATCTCTTATAAAAATGGAAACTATCTAAGTATAGTTTATAGAGATAAAACTATGCTTTTAAAAGACCCGGAGTATCAAGCATATAGATATGATGTAATAAGGGCTATTTTTGCTTTTGTAATAATAGTCGTAATTGTTGCTTATATACTCACAATAAGAAAAATAAAACCATTAAAAAGATTAAAAAGACAGATTGATAAATTTGCTAGTGGAAATCTTGACATTCCGCAAAAACAAGATGGCACAGATGAAATTTCAGAGGTTGCAAATGCCTTTTACGACTCAGTTACTCAAATAAAAAAGATGAACCACTCAAGACAACTTTTTTTACGAAACGTTATGCATGAACTAAAAACCCCTATAACAAAAGGGCGTATCTGCGTTGAGATGATTGAAGATGGCAAACAAAAACAGAGACTTATCACTGTTTTTGAGAGACTTGAGACTATGATAAATGAATTTGCATCCATTGAACAATTAACTTCAGGTATTGGTTTAACAAACGAGACAAAACCAACTAGGCTCATTGATTTACTTGATGAAGCTATCGATTTAGCAATGGTTGAGAGGCAATATATAGACTTTTATGTAAACCAAGACATGATTTTGAATGTTGATTTTAAACTCTTTTCACTCGCTATAAAAAATGTTTTAGATAATGGTATAAAATACTCTACCGATCGCCGTGTAAAAATCATAACCGATAGCAACAGTATCTTGTTTTATAGCACTGGTGAAAAGCTAGATAAACCTTTTGAGCATTATCTTGCACCTTTTACGCAAGGAAGCAATAGTACAAAAAGTTTTGGTCTAGGGCTTTATATAGTTGATAATATCATAAAAGCACATGGGTTAAAGTTTACATATACTTATCAAGATGGAAAAAATATATTTGGCTTTGAAAATTTAAAAAATATACTTTAAACTACTCATTTCTTAGTGTTTGAAGTATATCAACTTCTGTAGCCTTTTTAGCTGGATAGTATGAAGACAGGGCAACTATACCAAGAGCTCCAATTACAATCAAACCAAAATCTTTTATGGAAAGTTCAAGTGGAAGCTTGGACGAGCCGTAAACATCAGCAGGAAGTTTTATGATGTCAAAATTTCCAAGGAAAAATAGAACAATTGCTCCAAGTATTATCCCAAAAACTGCACCACTACAACCTATAGTCATACCAAGTCCAAAAAATGTCTTTTTGATATCTTTTGGTTTTGTGCCAAGAGAGAGTAAAAGTGCGATTTCTTGACGTCTGTTCATAACTGTCATAAGAAGCGAACTCATAACATTTAGTGCTGCAACGAGTATGATTAGCATTAAAACTATAAAAAGAGCGTACTTTTCAAGTTCAAGAGCTGAAAAAAAGTTCTCATTTTGTTGCCACCAACCAATTACACCTAAATGTGCTGGTAGTTTTTCTTTTATAGAATTTATGTCTTTCATAGGATTTGAAGAGAAGATACGAATCCCATCATAAACATTTTTTTCATAATTTAAAACTTTAGCCAATCCTTCTATCGGCGTAAACATATAAGCTCTGTCATATGCTACAAGACCGGAGTTAAAACTCTCTTCATAAGTAAATCTTTTCATCTTTGGAATCAAAGACAATCCGCCTGGGTCGCCTTGCGTGAAGATAAGCGTCATTTTATCGCCAGTATCTAAAAACATAGCGTCTTTTATGCCTTTTCCTGCAAGAATACCAAACTCACTCAAATCTGTTTTATTGCCAAGAGCAGCGTCAATCACACTATTTAATTGTCTCTCTCTTTTAAAGTCAACACCAAAAAGCATTGCACCTTCAAGTTTTTGTCCTCTTTTTAAAACAACCTGTGATTGTATATATGGGCTAAATTTTAAATTTTTAAAAGCAGAAGATAGATAATCAACATCATCTTGTGTGACGCTTGATTGCCCAAAAGGAAAGATAGTTAAAGGATAGTTCATAGTAAAAAGTTTTCTCTCAAACTCTTTACTAAAACCATTCATAATAGCCATAGCAACCATTAAAACCATAAGCCCTATAGCAACTCCAAGAAATGCTAAAATGGCACTTACAGTTATAAATGGCTGACTCTTTTCAAATCTAAGATATTTCCTAATTAAAAAAGAACTAATGTCTTTTTGTTTCATTAAGCCAGAAGTCCTTTTTTGGGACCACTTTTTCCATGACAAAATTTATATTTTTTTCCACTACCACAAGGGCATAAATCATTTCTTGCCACTTTTTTATCTTTTACAGGATTGTTATCGTTATCTACTTTACTATCACCATGTTGTAAAGTTATGCCTTCAGTTGCGTCTTCTTGCATATTTTGAAGCATTCTCTCCATAGCAAGTCTCTCTTCTTCCTCTTTTGAACTGTCACGAAGTTGTACAAGTTGTAGCGTTTTAAAAGCATCATTTTTGATTCTTCCAACTAACTCCATAAAAAGTCCATAACTCTCTTTTTTATACTCAACAAGTGGGTCTTTTTGGTTGTAACCACGAAGTCCAATACCAGTTTTTAGTATATCCATTTGATATAAGTGTTCTCTCCAAGAAGTATCAAGCACTTGCAAGTATAAAACTCTCTCTATATAGTTTCTCTGTACTGCGTCAACATTTGCCATCTTATCTTCATAGCTTTTTGTTAATTTTTCAGTCAAGAGATTTGCAACATCATTTGCTTCTAAATTATCAAGTTCTTCGTGAGCAACTACTAAGTTTACCTCTTCTTTTAGCATAGCAACAAGTCTATCTACCTCCTCACTTTCATTTTGAACGCCTTCAACAATGCCAACTCTTGATAAAAGGTTATTTACATAATCAACTCTTATATCTTTAACTCTTGTACTCATATCAAAGTGTTCATCAAGAAGTTCATTTCTAAAGTTATATATAGTTTTTCTTTGTTCATTTGCAACATCATCATATTCAAGCAAGTGTTTTCTTGATTCAAAGTGCAAAGATTCTACCTTTTTTTGTGCATTTTCAACTGCACGAGTAACCATGCTTGATTCAATACTTTCACCTTCACTGATACCAAGTCTTTCCATGATTCCTTTAATTCTATCGCTTCCAAAAATTCTTAAAAGATTATCTTCTAAACTTAGGTAAAATTTACTCTTTCCAGGATCCCCTTGACGACCCGAACGACCACGAAGCTGATTATCGATTCTCCTGCTTTCATGTCTTTCTGTACCTATAACATAAAGTCCACCAAGAGCTTTTACTTCGTCATTTATCTTAATATCAACACCACGTCCAGCCATATTTGTGGCAATTGTAACAGCTCCTTTATCACCAGCGTTTAAGATGATTTCGGCTTCTTTTTCATGGTTTTTAGCATTTAGTACAGAGTGAGGAATTTTCTCTTTTTTAAGAAGTTCATGCAAAAGTTCACTTCTCTCAATTGAAGCAGTTCCGACAAGAACTGGTTGACCTTTTTTGTTTGCTCTTTTTATCTCTTCAATCACCGCTTTAAATTTTTCAACTTCACTTTTATATATCAAATCATTCAAATCTTCTCTAACAACAGCAACGTTTGTAGGGATTGATACAACATCAAGTGAGTAAATTTGTGAAAACTCCGTAGCTTCTGTTTGAGCAGTTCCTGTCATACCAGCTAATTTTTTATAAAATCTAAAGTAGTTTTGGAAAGTGATATCTGCTAAAGTTTGTGATTCATCTTGTATTTTTACACTCTCTTTTGCTTCTAAAGCCTGGTGAAGTCCTTCACTAAATCTTCTTCCTTCACTAAGTCGTCCTGTAAACTCATCAACTATGATAACTTCATCATCTTTTACAACATAATGTACATCATTTTCAAAAAGATAGTGAGCTTTGAGTGCTTGGTCAAGATGGTGAGATAGTGCCGCATTTTCCAAACTGTAAAGATTGTCTACGCCAAACAGCTCTTCTGCTTTTGTAATGCCTTCTTCTGTTATCAGTATAGTTCTATTTTTCTCATCAACAGTAAAATCTTCATCTCTTTTCATCTTTTTAGCAACGCTGTCAGCTAAGTTATAATTTTCAAGCTTTCTTCCTGCAGGTCCAGAGATAATAAGTGGAGTTCTTGCCTCATCAATCAAGATAGAGTCAACCTCATCAACGATAGCAAAGTTGTGTCCACGTTGTACTTTATCTTCAAGAGTGTATTTCATATTGTCTCTTAGGTAGTCAAACCCAAACTCATTATTTGTTCCGTAAGTTATATCTGCAGCGTATTGCTCTTTTTTGCTTTTATCATCATACATGCCAGAAAGGACTACTCCGACACTTAATCCTAAAAAGTTATAAATTCTACCCATATCAGCAGCATCACGTCTAGCTAAGTAATCATTTACAGTTACAACGTGAACACCTTTTCCACTCATAGCATTTAGTACAACAGGAAGCGTTGCAACAAGTGTTTTACCTTCGCCTGTTTTCATTTCAGAGATATTTCCTTCGTGTAAAACAAGTCCACCAACTAGTTGAACGTCAAAGTGTCTCATACCAGTAGTTCTTATACTTGCTTCTCTTGTTATGGCAAATACATCATTTAAAACATCATCCAAGCTTTTACTCTCAGCTCTTACCTCATCCTTTAGGGCATTAAAAGCAGTTTGAAGCTCTATATCACTCATCTTATTATATTTATCTTCTAAAGCGTTTATATAAACGATCCTCTTTGCGTATTTTTTCACTTCTCTGTCATTTTTCGTGCCAAATATCTTGCCTAAAAACTCAAATGCCATCAATTAACCTTTATTTTTTATAATAACTGCGGATTTTATCATAGTTGTAGTAAACTCTTGATAAAACTTCAAAATATATTTTTATAAGAGGATTAAACGTGAGATTTATATTTGTTTTTATATTTTTATTTTCCATTGCAAACGCCAAAAATTTAGAGATTTTTAGCATATCAAGTGATTTTACACAAACTATCACAAGCCCAGAAAATGACACGATAGCTTATGAGGGAAGT
>JBKECC010000049.1:0-7950 GCA_047974135.1 Campylobacteraceae bacterium
AATCTTTGCATGGAGATGATTTGTAAAAATAACTTTTCACAAAAAGCGTTCCATTTTCATCATAAGCAAAAAGATTTAATTTGTGTGCAAAAATAGATGTTATACAAAAAGCACTAATTAACAATATGCGAAGCATTAGTTTCCTTTACATGTAAAAGTGATGGAGATACTTTTTCTATAAATCTAAGTGCAAAAAGTGTTACCAAGCCTTCTATAAACATAAGAGGCAAATGTGCCAAAAATGCAAGTTTTGCTGACGGTATAAAAGCTTCACCATTTAACGCAAGACAAAATGATAGAAGTAGGGTTGAGATACCAAGAGGAATAAATCCTACTAAAAACCAAAGAGTATTTTTTTGCCAATTTTTAGTTGTTTTTATGTTGAAAAGCAAGTAACCCAAAAGCGTTGGTGTTGCTATATTGAAGAGATTTATACCCAAAGTTGTGATTCCGCCATAACCAAAAAGTAAGCCCTGCAAAAGTAGGGCTATAAATATAGATATAAAGGCACGCACGCCTAAAAGTGCTCCGATGATGCCACCCAAAACCAAATGCACTGATGTTGGACCAAGCGGAATATGTACAAAAGATGATACAAAAAAAAGTGCCGATAAAACAGCTACCTTTGGGATATCTTCCGTTTTTAATGTCTTAAATGCGTAAATTGTAAGAGCGGCTGAAACAATAGCTCCACCAATCAAAATTTCAGGATTTAATACACCTTCACTGATATGCATGCGTTTTGCCTTGTATAAAAATTATTTAGAATAAGACTCTGTTTTTAACCAAAGAACGGCTCCAAGTTCAACAGGATACTCTTTGCCATCTTTTTTGATAGTTACATCATCGTCTATAAGCGCTGCAAAACCCCACCATCCAGCTTGTGGCATGGCAAAATGGAAAATTCCATTGCTATCAGTTTTGACTACTTGAGTTACATACATGTCATTTGGTGCTTTTAAACCTTTTGTATTGTAGTACTCGACTTCAACTTCTACATTTGCTGCAGGCTTTCCTTTGTAAAGTACTTGTCCACTAAAGATATTTCCAGCGTACAAAGAGTAAGGTCTTGAAAGTGGAATAATTTCAGCTTTTAACCCAATCGGTTCATCCCAACCCTCAGCAGAACCAAAAGCATCTATGATAGTTTTTGTTTGGTGACGAATGTATTTATCTTCATCAGATTCAAAATATGGAACAGGATCAACATAAAACTGATAAACGCCAGGCTCTTTTATAGTGTAGCTTGCTTCCCAAGTTTTAAAACCTTTTTTGCTAACCTCTTTTAGATTTTGCAATATTGAAGTTTTTTTGCCTTCAAAAAAAACACCAGCTTCGTTTGGTTTCACCATATTCATCTGATTTTGTTCAAATGGATGTGTAAACTCATAAACAACATTCACAGATGTCTTATCACCTTGCTCTATAACAGACTTATCTGTCATAACTGTCTGAAAATGTGCAAACATAAAAGTTGCACACAACAAAATACCAAGTAATACTTTCATAAATATCCTCCTACTTAGATATTACTAAAATTTTTAAAGTATTACATTTATAAGTTAAATTGTCACTTAAGAATTTTGAAATTTTTGATGAAATTTTAAGCAGTTTAAAGAAGTTTTGCACCGACTGCAAATCTTCCACAAACCCCCTCTCTTCTGTATGAAAAGTAGTTTGTGTCACAACAAGTGCAAATATTTTCAGTTTTTACATGTAAGATATTGCAATTTGCAAGTTGAGTAAGGATGATTTGTTCTAAATCTAAAAAATACTTATCATTTCTGGTAGTAAGTGCAAAAGCAAACTTCTCTTTTGGTTCATCTAAAACTGTACCATTTATCTCGTAACAGCAAGATTTTATAAAAGGTCCAACGTAAGCGTATATATCTTTTGCGTGAGAGCCAAACTCATCTCTCATTTTGTGATAAGTTTTTGAGACAATGTCTAAAAATGCTCCAGCACGCCCAGCATGTATAACGCTTGCAATCTCTTTTTTTGCATCATAAAGAACGATAGGAGCGCAGTCTGCAACCATAACGCAAAGCACTAAATTTTTATCTTTTTTGATGATTGCATCGCATGATTGTAGTTTGTTTGAAGTTGCTATTTGAATTTTATCGCTATGGATTTGATCCATAAAAACAAGATTATCAGTAGTTGTACTAAAATAGTTAGCAAAAATTTCACGATTTTTCTTTACATGTAAAACATTATCATTTACATGTAAACCAAGATTTAAATTTTGATATGGTGCTTTACTAACTCCACCAAATCTATCGCTTAAGATGATTTTTACACCTTTGTGAAGTAAAATCTCTTTCATTAGTAAAGTGCCATCATCCTATCAACATCACCCCAACTTAAATCTTTATCTTTGTGTGTTGTGATATGAAAAAGATACCTTGCAATCATGTCTGTTTCGATGTTTACTCTGTATCCAGTTTTGTAGTTTGAAAAAATCGTTTCATCAAATGTGTGAGGGATTATGGTAAGTCTAAACGCGTCATCTTTAACATCGTTTACAGTTAGGCTAACTCCATCGATAGCGATGCTTCCCTTTGGAGCTATGAACTTTATAAACTCTTTTTTTACTTTTATAGTTATATCGACACCGTTTTCAACTTTTACTATTTTTACTATCTCACCAATCGTGTCAATATGCCCTTGAACTAAGTGTCCCTCAACCCTGCTACCTAGTTTCATGGCTGGCTCGATGTGCACAAAATCTTTTAAGTTTTCTGTTGCTATGTTTTTTCTACTCTCAACAGTTAATTCAACCACAAAACTTCCACTTTTTACTTCAACAACAGTAAGACAAGCGCCATTTACAGCTATGCTATCGCCGATATTTGGTTTATGTTTTGCGCTTAAATTTAAGAAGTTATTTTGATAAGAGATAACTTTTGCCCTCTCTCTTATGAGCCCTGTGAACATTGATTTCCTTTTATATGTAAACAAAATATGGTTGTATTATACTTAAAAAACACTTCGAGAGTTTACATGTAAAAGCTTGTGTTTTACTCAAACTCCGGTGCTTCTAAGTTGTTCATCATAAAGTTAATAACATCTATTTGATTTGTTAAAATGGTTCTTGTAACTTTGTCATTTGAAGCAATCCACTCAGCCGTATAACTTCCAGCAGCATCGCCAAAAACTCCTCTAAATACGCAGTATATTTCTTCAGATTCATAACACACAACGCCAAAATAGTTATTTGCACTTGCAAACAAATGCCTATCATTCCATGCATTATACATATTTGATGTATCAAGGTTAAAGGTTTTGTCGCCAAATATAACGCTCAAACTTTTTAAATAAGTTTTTGGTATGTCACCATCAGTGCCAAAAGGAAGCCGGTTATTTATGGTGCAAATGATATCTGCTTCACCACTTTTGCAATTTTTTATATTAAACCTTACTGCATCAAAATCCTCTTCAACTATAACTAACTTTTCGCCCTTAGATAATGTAATCTCTGTTTTAACTTCCGCAAAAGATTGGGTAAAAAACAAAAATATCAAAACAAAAATAGATAAAATCTTTTTCATATACATCCTTTACATGTAAGTGCGATATTATAGCAAAAACGGTAAATCACGCATGTTAAAGATTTTGTCCAGCCCGATTTTAAATTTTATGCTACAATAATCCCCTTAAAAAATTTACATGTAAAGATACACAAAAAAATGAATTATGATATTATCGTTGTTGGTGGAGGGCATGCTGGCGTTGAAGCAGCTCTTAGTTCAGCAAGACTTGGCAAGAAAACACTTTTAATCACTATACTCGCCGAACAAATAGGAGCTATTAGCTGCAACCCTGCAGTTGGCGGACTTGCAAAAGGACATTTAGTAAAAGAACTTGACGCTCTTGGCGGAGAGATGGGGCTTATAACAGACGCTGTTGGCATACAATTTCGTATTTTAAATGAGTCAAAAGGTCCAGCAGTTCGTGGAAGTAGGGCGCAAGTTGATATGGATAGATATAGAATAAAAGCAAGAAATATCATACTAAACACTCCAAATTTGGACGTAAAGCAAGAAATTGCAGAAGAGTTGATAACTGAAAATGGCGAAGTAAAAGGCGTTTTAACTCAGCTACAAAATCGCTACTTTGCAAAAAAAATAATCCTCACAACCGGAACATTTTTAAGCGGACTTATCCATATAGGCGAGATGAAGCAAGAAGCAGGACGAGCAGGGGAGTTTAGTGCAAAAAAACTATCGAAAAGTTTAAGAGATTTGGGGCTTGATGTTGGACGACTAAAGACTGGAACATGTCCAAGAGTTGATGCAAAGAGTATTGATTTTTCTGTGATGGATACTCAAGGCGGAGATGAAAGTCCAATCCCCTTTAGTTTTAGAACAAATAAAGAAGAGTTTAAGCCTCACCAACTGCCTTGTTATGTAACTTACACAAATGAAACAACCCACAAGATAATCGAGAGCAATTTTTACAGAGCACCACTTTTTACAGGACAAATAGAGGGCGTGGGCCCAAGATACTGCCCAAGCATAGAAGATAAGATAAATCGTTTTCGTGATAAAGAGAGACATCATCTCTTCATTGAGCCACAAACAAAAGAGGCGACAGAGTACTATATAAATGGACTCTCAACCTCACTTCCAGTTGATACACAACTTGAGATGATAAAAAGTATAAAAGGTTTAGAAAACGCTAAAATCGTTCGCTTTGGCTATGCTATAGAGTATGACTATGTAAATCCAACAGAACTTCATCATACGCTTGAGACTAAAAAAGTAAAAGGTCTTTATCTAGCTGGACAGATAAACGGTACAACAGGTTATGAAGAAGCAGCAGCACAAGGGCTTATGGCGGGCATAAATGCATGTTTATCTTTGGATGAAAAAGAGCCATTTGTACTACGAAGAGATGAAGCGTACATAGGCGTTATGATCGATGATTTGGTCACAAAAGGTACAAAAGAGCCGTACCGTATGTTTACATCTCGCGCAGAATATCGTTTGCTTTTGCGTGAAGACAATGCAGATGTAAGACTTAGCGAATACGGCTTTAATATTGGGCTTTTAGATGAGTACACATATAAAAAAGCAAAGCAAAAAAAAGATGAAACACGATCTGGACTTTACTATCTTGATGAAGCTCTTATGACCCCAACAAAAGAAAATATCACATTTTTAGCAAGCATAGAAGAAGAGCCTATAAACGACAAAACACCTCTTCAAAAGATAGTTGCAAGAAAGAGTTTTGATAAAGACAAACTTTTAAAACTGGCTCCAAATTTTGCAAGTTTTAATGATGAAGCTATTGAGCAGATTTTAATCCTTGCAAGATACAAAAACTATATAGAAAAACAAGCCGCGCAGATAGAAAAAATGAAAGATATGATAAATGTAAAAATCCCAACAGATATGGATTTTTCAAAGGTTAAAAGTTTAAGCAACGAAGTTGTTGAAAAACTTAAAAAGTTTAACCCTCCAACCTTGTTTGCTGCAAGTGAAATCTCAGGCATCACACCAGCTGCTATAGAGGCTTTACATATACATTTAGTGATATTGGGCAAAAACAGATAATTCTTTACATGTAAAACGTTTTACATGTAAAGAATTTAATACAAAACAATCATCAAAAAACTTACATGTAAACTCTTTTTCAAACAAAGAGAGATGTCACAAAAATTTATAATAAATATAAAAAGCTGTATGATATAATTCTGAAAAATGCAAGACAGAAAAATATTTAAGGTTCAAAAAAGCAAATCTTTATCTTTTTATTTTGTTGATAGCACTGCTTTATGATGCCACCAAGGAGACAACGATGACACTAAAAAATATAAAGATACTATACGCAGAAGATGAGGGTTTTGTGCATGATAGTATGGTTGAGCTACTTGGATTTTTCTCAAACAATATAGTCACTGCAAAAGATGGAAGTGAAGCTTTTTTGCTGTATCAAAAAGAGAAACCAGATATAGTTATAGCAGATATTGAGATGCCTGGTATGAATGGTTTGGAGTTAGCAGAACAAATTCGTAAAAATGACAAGAAAGTTCAAATCATCATAACAACCGCTTATACAAATACCGAGTATCTTTTAAAAGCAGTGGAGTTAAATATTGTAAAATATCTCATCAAGCCTATATCATTAGCGAATATAGAAAAAGTGTTGAGTGTTTGCATGGAAAACATCATAAGATTAGATAATCCTAAAAAATACTTCAATAAGAAAGATTATTATGACGTTAGAGCAAAGCAATTAATAATTGACGATAAAGAGGTTAGCTTAGATTATCATGAAAAAAAATTTTTTGAACTCCTGATTAAAACCCCAGGTCGTGTTGTCTCTTATAATGAGCTTGAGAACACTGTATGGCAACACGGAATGAGCACTTCTGCTATAAGATCTTTGGTCTTTAATTTAAGAAATAAACTTCCAGATGGCATTATCAAAAATGTTTCAAAAACAGGATATAAGGTTGTTATAAAAGAGTAAATGTGCAAAATTTTTTATTAGTATTTTTACTTTTTTTTACTACCAATCTTTTTGGACTTGATATCACTCCAAAAGAGATATCCGTATATAAACAGATAGATATGACTTATAGCTTAAGTAGCATAGAAGAAGCCATATCAAATCCACAAATGTTTGAAAGCACAAAGTCTTTTACAAGAATTTTGAGAAGAAAGCAAAACAATGACAATCTTTGGCTGAAAATACCTCTAGTAAATGATAGCAATATTGCAGTGAGTAAGGTTTGGATAGCGAAGTGGGACCGCGCATATTTTGATATTTATCTTGTAAATGAAAAAAGCGTAGAATTACACGAGAAAATCAACTCAAACGAATACCTAAAAAAGTCTTTAGTTTTTACAATACCTCCACATAGTCAAAGGGTTATGTATATACACGTAAAGACAAAAGAGGCGTTAGACCTATTTAGTTATATCTATTTTGTAGATGCAAAAGATGCGGAAAAGTTTGTTATAAACACAGAGAGATATTATCATCACGGACTTTTGTTTGGCATACTTCTTACCATGTCGATTTATAGCTTTTTTACCTATTTTTCTGTTAATGCAAAAGAGTTTTTGTATCTTGGTTTTTATCAAGTATGGATTTTGATAGCAACTTCTGAAGTTTGGCAATACTTCTATCAACTCTTAAAAGACTCTCCAAATATAGCACATCTTTTGCTTAATGACCTTTATGCTTATAGTATTATGCTTTTTTATATCATATTTACAAAGGTGTTTTTCAATACAAAAGAGAAAATGCCTAAATTCAACACTTTTTTAAATATCACGATAGTTGCTTTGATTCCCCTTGATATGTGGCGAGGGCAGGTTTACTATGGTGCTTTTTTCCCTATTGTTTTTATAGCCGTTGGTTTTTACGAAGCTTATAAGAAAAATATAGCAGCACTTTTTTATGCTTTAGGATTTTTAGGATTTGTGACTTATTATCTACTTGTAAATCTTTCAAGAATGTTTGAGTGGGGGATATATCTTGAATTTACAAATGCAAGACAAATCTTTACATGTATAGAATCTTTTGTCTTTAGTATAGCGATTTATTTCAAGATAAAATCTGTTGTAAAAGAGAAAAATGAAGCAAAAGAAGCCTCTTTAAAATATGAAAAAATAATGATAGAACAGTCTCGTTTTGCTACAATGGGAGAGATGATAGCTTCTATCGCTCACCAATGGAAACAACCTCTTAATCATCTTAGTCTTATTATCAATAACCTTTACTTAGCAAAACAAAGGGATCAATTAAGTAGTGAGTATTTGAAAAAGAAAGTATCAGAAGCGGAACAACAATTAAAGTTTATGAGCACAACAGTAGAGGATTTTAGTACATTTTTTGCTCAAAAAGGAAAACAAGAAGAGTTTAGTTTAAAAGAAGTTTGTGAGTACGCAATAAAACTCGTTGAAAGTAGATCTAAAAAACAAAGAGTTACCATAA
>JBKECC010000082.1:0-65390 GCA_047974135.1 Campylobacteraceae bacterium
AACATTTTTGATGTTAATTTGGTGCTATTTCATCATTTTAAAGTGTGGCAGCTATATCAACAATAATGTGTTCTGACATATCGTTATTTGATGAGATGTATGTATTAGAGTCATTGTTGTAGTTTCTCAATCTTAAAGTGTTAGTAAAAGAGTTTGGTACAAAAGAGATAGTTATATTTTTTTCAACATTGCAGCCAACTCTACCATCTTTATGTTCGTTTGAAGAACTGTTTGAAAAACATTCAACATCTTTTTTAAATTGGTCTAATAAAGTCCATGTATCATCAGTTATAGTCATATTTATATCGCCTATATTATTGTAAAAAACCTTACTATTATTTGATTTACCATCATTAAAGCTGCCGATTTTTATATCTAATTCTGTAAGATTTATCTCTTTTTCGCAAGTAGCGTTTTTATCTAACAAAATATTTTTAACTGCTATATCATCCGTATTAGTTTTATAACCATTACTTATTTTTCTTAAATCATAATCAAGTGCACTGGTATTAAAAATAGACTCTTTTCCGCCAATAAAATCAAGGTCACTGTTGATACTAAAAGTTGCAGGACGCACTGAAAATGAGTCAAGAGAGCAAGAAGCACTATCTTTGTTTTCTGAGTGTTTTACTCTAAAGGAGAGCTTTTTGTTTGACTCATTTATTTTATTTTTTATTGTCATTTTGCCAGAACTTCCACTGTCAGATTTAAATAACCCACCATAAAAAGAGCTATCTATAGACTTAGCATTTGAGCAAATGGTAATTTTGCATATATCTTCATTTGAATTGTTTTTGCAACTTGAGTAGTCCGGGCTTTCTATAACCTCAACTGTGACATTGCCTTGAACATCTTCGAGGTTAAATCTATTTGAACTACTTGTAGGTTTAAGGGCTAGCACTTTTACCTTAAATTCTTTACCTGCTACTTGAGTATAGAGTTTATTTTCATCTCTTGAATCTTCATTTATCAAAGTGTTTGAGTTAAAATTTTCGTTTACAACTGTGAAATTACCAACTATTGACATAACATCAGCATTTGTATTGAAATTTTTGCACTGATCTATGGATTGTGCATTTTCTCTCTCTATGGTCACCAAGTCAGTTTTAAATGATGCCTTTATGTCAAACCAATCATTTAGATCTATCTGTTCACTGCTTGTCCCACTAAGTAGTGCATCAAAGCTTACAAATGCTTTTTTTGAATTATCTTCAAAATAACTTGCTGGAGATATGCTACCCCCATTTACGCTATTTGCACCTGTCCCAATTCGCCAAATACTTGTATTTGATGCTTCATCGTATTCTCCAATATCGCTATCGTATCCATCAGATATGAGTAAATTTGATGACGAACCTATATTTTTTATATAAGTTGAACTTTTTATATAAGAGAGTTCCAGTGGTATTTTAAAATGAAAATAGCTTTGAACAAGTTGCGCAGTTTCTAAATCAATATCATCAACACTTTTTTTCATATTTGAAAACCAAATATTAAATTGGTACGAAGTGTTTGGTTTTAGAGAATCAATAAATGTTGCATTTTGAAAAACTACTTTTTGCGAGTTTTTTTCCAAAATTGTATCTATATAGTAACAAACTCTTGGCTCATAAAGTGCTGTGGAAAAAGCCACAACTGAAGGAAAATATGTATCTTGTGAGGATGTAAGTTTTATCTGAGCACTTTTATCACCATTTTTCATGATATTTAAACCGCTACTTCCAACATCATACGTATGGATATCAATACCAAGGTTATTTTGACAATTAGGATTTCTGTTTGTCACATATTCACCATTGCTTGTGACGGCTGCATCAAACGCATTGTTTCTGGTAGAATCTTTTGATTCACTCAATGATAAATTTCTTCTTAAAACTTTATTGTTTAGAAAAATCTGATCGCCACCTATATCTACATCTCCCTCTCCAGCAAAAACAATTAATTTTGAGTCTATATTGCCAGACAATGGAGTCAAAAAGCCGCTCAAGCTTATAACTTTATCATTTCCATTGCTTATGCTCTGATAACCACTGAAAATTGATAAATTTTTCAAAGACTCATCTTTATTTTCATATGCAACCACAATGCTCCAAGCGCCATATGTTCCAAGTCCGCCATATCTATCATTTCTATTTGATGTATTTATTAAAGTGTATAGATTTCCTACTATGTAATTACCAGAATCTTTAATTAAGTCTGTTACATCAACATATGCTTGATATGCAAAAAAATCCATGTTGCTATAAGGGTTTAGCCAGTTTACAGACGAGTATTCCGCTTCCAAATTTACGTAATTGGCAGAATCTGGAGTTTTTAATTTTATACTACTAGCAGTAGCAAAATCATTTCTATTTGCCAATCCTTGCCAAAAAAGGTAGGCTTTTATTATTTTAGAATTGCTTGGTAAATCTAAGATGGCAGAAGATGAGCTATATGTCTCACTTGTTGAGTCTATGTCCCAGTAGGATTGTGATGTATCTGCATTATTATCATTATCGTTAGCACAAATTGTTCTTCCATTTTGCCATTTTCCTCTTATAGCATTTCCGAAAATTGCAATGTCACCTTTTGTGTTGTTGCTATATAAAAGTTCAAAACTTTTCAAGTTTGTTCCACTAAATATATGGGTAGATTTTTCAACTTTAATTGCATTCATTAAAGTTCTTTGACTTGCACTTCCAGAACATGAACTTCCTCTATACACATTAGCAACCAAATCCCAAGTTGTAATATATCCGTTTGGTATTGTAATAGAAATATCTGTACTATAAGTACCTGAAAAATATATATTTGATACGGTATTGCATGCAAACTCAACTCTATTGTATGGAGCATTTTTGTTTACAAGTTCAAGCTTTATGCTAAAAGAACCTAGAAACCAACTAGTTACTCTTGTATTCACTGTAACTTTTACAGTATCGCCGCCATTAACTGTAATAGCAGATGATGAATCGTTTAATAGTACAGATTCTACAGTCTGCCCAAAACTCTGATTATTTATTAAAATTGTAAAAAGTAATGTGATAAAAAAATATTTAATGATACCCTTATTTCTAAAAAACTGTGATTTCATTTATGCCTTCTTTTTAAAATTTCATAACTTGTAACAATTTTTAGAACTTTGTTTTGTGCATACGAAAACACTAGGAGACACGAGATGAAACTCGTGTCTTTTGGAATTTATGAATATATAAAATTAGTCTGAAAATATGAAAATATTTAAAAAATTTATGAAATTTTTTAAAAGCATGAAAGTGACAAAACCATAGTATTGAAAGGTCATTGTCAATATTTAACTAATTTTCTATATAATATGTACATAATAATAGTTCAAAGAAATATTTTCTTTTTTATTCTAATGTAAATGTTACATATCAAAAGCTTAATATTTCCTTTTAAACTGTAAATATTGCAGGAGTGCTGATGACAAATGCAGAGATGGCAAAAAGACTTCAAATAGCCGAAAAAACAATATATAACTGGCAAAAAAATAGAAAAGAGTTATATAAAATTGTTGAGTGCGCATTGAAGAATAATTTTAAGAGTGAAGGCTCCGTGGTTGATGAGGAGCTATTAAGATTAATATCTGAACTTGATGAGAAAGAAAAAAATATGTACATTCATGAAATAAAGGCAAGAGTATTAAGAAGGGAGTTAAATAGTTAACTTTCTTTGCATGTATACTTTCTTACATGTAAGAAATATCTCTCTTTATCCAAATATTTTGTTACATTACCCTACTAAATTTTACAAAACTTTACATGTAAGAGTTGAAATTGTTTTGATATAGATATCTGATATAATGATTTTTGTTTAGCAAAATCTTTAATTATTTTAATCGAAAACAAAACTTTCAATAAAAAGCTTATTTATGAAACAGATAAAACATTTCTTTAATCTCAAAAAAGAGCGGGGCGTTCTTAGGCTCTCTATAACAGCAACACTGTTTGTGGCAATATCTGGCATCGTGTTTGGCTTGATGTCAGGTTCGGTTGCTATCATGTTTGACGGAATGTACGATTTGGTTGATGCAGGCATGAGCTTGCTATCTCTTGTTGTAGTAAAGTTAATCTCCTCATACGCAAACTCCACGGGACTTTCACCAAAACTTCAAGAGCGTTTTACTATGGGATTTTGGCACTTAGAACCGATGGTGCTTGGTTTAAATGGCACACTTTTGATAGGCATAGCAATTTATGCAGTCATAAACGCTATAAACTCACTTTTGCAAGGCGGCCGTGAACTTGAGTTTGGTATTGCTATCGTTTACGCTGTCATCATTGTTTTATTTAGCTCCGTTATAGTCTATTTTGAAAACAAAGCAAATAAGAAAATAAAATCAGCATTTATAAGTCTTGATTTGAAGTCGTGGATAATGGCAACTGGCATAACAGCTGCACTTTTGGTTGCGTTTATTTTTGGCTTGTTTATAAAAGATAGCACACTTTCTTGGATTACGCCATATATCGATCCTATAGTTTTAATCATTATATGTTTGATTTTGATTCCACTTCCGGTTTCAACCATAAAACAAGCACTCTCGGAAATCATGCTTGTAACTCCTACTGATTTAAAATCACACGTTGATGATGTTGCGCAAGAGATGTTAAAAAAGTACAGTTTTTTAAAAACTTATAGAGCTTATGTGGCAAAACAAGGGCGTTCAAAAGAGATAGAGTTGTATTTTATTGTTAAAGATGATATGCCGGACAGTAGTTTAAAATTTTGGGATGACTTAAGAGATGAAATAGGCGAAAAAATAGGCGAAGACAATCCTCACAGATGGCTTACAATAGTTTTTACAAACGACATAGAATGGGCGGAATAGCTTTACATGTAAAGGTGTTTTAGGAATAGTTTATATATTAAATTGAATTCATTTCATCTGCAAAACAAACTTTAATTGGGTTCGTTTATGAACAATAACTTTAGAGATTAATTATCGTAAAGATGAATTTTATTTGTCTGTGAAGTAAAAAAGTGGTGACCCATACGAGATTCGAACTCGTGTTACCGCCGTGAAAGGGCGATGTCCTAACCGTTAGACGAATGGGCCAACAAAAATAAATAAGGTTGAAATTATATCTATCTTAACTTAAATAAAGTTAAATGTACTTTCGTGTAAAATATACGCTTTTAAACTTAGGAAATAACTTGAAAAAACATATCATTCTTTTTACATGTATATTGCTATTTTTAACTTCTTGTACATTAAAAGAGCCTATAGAAAACTCTTATCCAATTAAACTCATTGTAAAATCTCCAGCTATTAGAACAAGTGGGACTGGTTTTTATAAAAGTGGTGGGGATTATACAAATTTGCAACTATTTTATGGAAGTAAGATGGTTATAAATTATGAATCAAACATGCTTTCGTGCTTAAATGCCCTATGTATGCCAAAGAGTACTTTTAACAAAAACTTTCTTGGATATTCTCATTATGGAAAGATTTTTGATGAGATTTTAGCAGGCACTCCCATATATAACTCCAAAAACATAATAAAAAGCGAGTTTGGTTTCACCCAAGAGCTACAAAAAAAAGATGCATATAGTATAACTTACGATGTAAATCAAACAGATATAACTTTTAGTGATACAAAAAACGATATTTTAATCAAATTGACAAAATTAGGAAAACAATGAAATACATAGGAGCCCACGTAAGTGCAAGTGGTGGAGTGGAAAATGCTCCCAAAAACGCTTTAGCAATAGGTGCAAAAGCGTTTGCACTATTTACAAAAAATCAAAGACAGTGGGTTGCAAAACCTCTAACAAAAGAGAGTATACAAGCTTTCAAAGAGGAGCTCTACAAAGCAGAAATATTGTCAAAACACGTTTTACCACACGATAGTTACTTGATAAATTTAGGACATCCAAACAAAGATGCAAGACAAAAATCGTTTGATGCTTTTTTAGATGAGGTTAAAAGATGTGAAGAGTTAGGGTTAGAGAAATTAAACTTTCACCCAGGAAGTCACTTAAAAGAGATAAGCGAAGAGGAGTGTTTGATAAATATAAGCAACTCCATGAATGAAATTTTAAAACAAAGTAGTGGAGTTTCTCTTGTTATAGAAAACACAGCAGGTCAAGGAAGCAACTTAGGTTACAAAATGGAACACTTGAAATTTCTTATAGAAAATTCTATAGATAAAGAAAGGGTGGGAGTTTGCATAGACACTTGTCACCTTTTTACCTCTGGTTACGACATAAGAAGCAAGGAAGCTTATGTGGATACTATGAAAAAATTTGATAGTATTGTTGGTTTTAAATATCTAAAAGGTATGCATTTGAACGATTCAAAAATTGAGCTTGGAAGCAGGGTTGATAGACACGACTCGATTGGTAAAGGCAAGATTGGACTTGATGCCTTTTCTTTTATCATGAATGATGAGAGAATTAGCGATATTCCGATGGTTCTTGAAACGATTGATGAGAGTATTTGGGCGGATGAAATCAAACTTTTGTATAGTTTACAAAACAAATAAATTTTTTAAGGACATTAGTGAAAAGATTATGTAAAACAACCATTATAGTAGCAAGTGCAGCTGCGATGCTTCAAGCTTCAGGGTATAAAATCCCAGAACAATCATTAAGCGCAGTAGCCCTTGGAGCAGCAAATGTTGCAGCGGTTGATGGTAGCGATGCAAGTTACTACAATCCAGCAAATATGGCTTTTTTAACCAATCAAAAAAGTGAATTAGAGCTCGGACTCACATATATAAATCTTCCAAGCATGAAGTATAAAGATGACAGGTTACCAACATTAAATGGAAAATCAAAAACTGAACATTTCGTAGCTCCATATATGCATTTTGTTATTCCACAGTATTATGAAAATTGGAGATTTGGCTTCTCTTTTGTGGCTCCTGGTGGACTTGCAAAAAGATGGGAAACTCCTTATCAAATGGCTCAATCTAAAAAGTTTTCATTAAAAATTATAGAAGCAAATCCAACCGCAGCTTATAGGGTAAATGACATATTTGCTATAGGCTTTGGCGCCAGAATGGTTTATACAAGAGGAATTGTGCATTCTAACGCAGTTGCAGTGCCAGCGTTAGGAGGGCAAGAGGTTAAGTTAGCTGGTGATTCGATTGATTTTGGTTATAACTTAGCACTATCTTTAAGACCTATTGAGGGCTTAGCATTAGCTGCAACATATCGCTCAAAGGTTGATTTAACAGTTGAGGGAAAAGCTGGGATAAGCAAACACGGTAAAACAAAGGCAAGCGTTGATGTTATATTGCCAGCTACTTTGGACCTTGCCATAGCTTACACTTTCAATAAAAGAACAACTGTTGAGTTTGTATATGAGAGGGTTTACTGGTCAAAATATAAAGAATTGGATTTTGAGTCAAGTATCCCTTTATACCAATTTAGACCAAACAATAAAGCAATTTCTAAAAACTGGAAAGATTCAAATACTTATCGTATAGGTCTTACACATTGGTGGAGTGACAATTTAAAATTAATGGCTGGTTTTACTATAGATAAAACCCCAGCACCAGACAGTTCACTTGGGCCAGAACTTCCTGACTCTGATGGAAAAATATATTCTGGTGGATTTGAATATAAGTTAAACGATGATATGAGCGTTGGTCTAGCTTATCTTTACTCTGATAAAGAAAAAAGAAGAGTTTCAAATGCTCTAAATCAAGGTGAATTTAGCAATGGCGGAGCGCATCTTGTGTCCGCATCTTTAAAATATAGGTTTTAAAAGTGCTCACATATAACTATCAAAATTTTTATGAGATGATTTGCCACAATGCAAAAAATGACCCAAATAAAAAGGTGCTGTTTTTTGAAAAAAAATCCACAACAAATCAAGAGTTAAAAACAAAGGTCGATATCTTAGCCACTTTCTTACATGTAAAAGGCATAAAGGAGGGCCACAGAGTTGGACTCATCATAGCAAACTGTGAAGAGTTTATAGTATCTTTTTTGGCTGCCACTAGACTTGGCGCCATTTGTGTGCCTATAAATACATTTTTAAAACACGAAGAGTTTAGCCATATTTTAAATGACTGTGGTGCTAAGATGATTATAAGTTCCCCAGCATATCAAAAAGAGACTTCCTCTCTTTTGGTTACAACAGGTATAGAAGCTATTTTGTGGACAGAAGAGTTTGAACAATATGATGATAAAAATTTTAGTTATATAGACATTCAAAAAAAAGCTATAAAAAGTGATTTAAGCGTAAGTCCAAAAATCGATGATTTGGTTTGTATTATCTACACTTCAGGAACAACAGGAAAGCCAAAAGGAGCGATGCTAAGCTATAAAAACATGCTCTCAAACATGGTGGCAGCAAAACTTGTAATGAACATAACAAATAAAGATAGATTTATCGTTTATCTACCAATGTTTCACTCTTTTACTCTTACTGTTATGATACTTTTGCCTATATATTTTGAATCTTCCATAGTTATAGTTCGCTCCGTTTTTCCATTTTCAAACATCTTAAAACAAGTTCTTTTAAAAAGAGTTACCATATTTTTAGGAGTTCCAACGGTTTACAATGCTCTATTAAAAGCAAAAATCCCTTGGTATTTTATGTGGTTTAATTGCATTAGAATCTTTGTAAGTGGAAGTGCACCACTAAGTGAAAAATCGATAAGTGATTTTACTGCAAAGTTTAAAAAAGCAAAACTTATAGAAGGTTATGGACTTAGCGAATGCTCTCCTGGCGTTGCCATAAACCGCATGGATTTACAAAAACCACTCTCTGTTGGACCAGCACTTCCTGGATATACCATAAAGATAGTAGATGAAGAGATGGTGGAGCTTAAAACTGGCGAAGTTGGAGAGATTATAGTGCATGGTGATTGCACTATGCAAGGCTACTATAAAAATGAGCTTGAAACAGAAGAGACTTTAGTAAATGGATGGATAAAAACGGGAGATTTGGGCAAGCTTGACGAAGATGGCTATCTTTTTATCGTTGATAGAAAAAAAGATTTGATTATCTCAAAGGGTATAAATATCTATCCAAGAGAAATCGAAGAGGTTTTGTATCAATTGGACATAGTAGCAAATGCTGCTGTAATTGGTATCAAAAACGATATAAGTGATGAAGATGTTATAGCATTTATAGAGTATAAAGATGATGCGCCAAAAAGATTAAATGAGATGCAGATAAAAAAATACTTAAAAGAGCATCTCGCAAATTTTAAAATACCAAAAGAGATATATATAGTTGATGATATGCCAAAAAATGCAACTGGCAAAGTCTTAAAAAGAGTTTTGAAAGAGCAAGTTTTGAAAGAGATAGAAGAGGCAAAAATAAAAGAGGGTTTTAAAGTAGAAGAAGGGGTTTAAAAATGGTTTTTATCACCGACTCAACACTTGATTTTTGGCTTAAAGAGGATGTGAGTTATATTGATTTAACGACCTTTTCTCTAGGGATTGGAGATGAAGATGCAACATTTGAGATTTACGCAAGAGATGAATGTATACTTTGTGGAAGCGAAGAGATTGAGAGATTGGCAAAGAAATTAAACATTAATCTTTTACATGTAAAAAGTTCAGGCAAAAAAGTAAAAGATAAAGAGTTAGTTTTTAAAGCTTTTGGAAAAGCAAAAGATATACATATACTTTGGAGAGTATCAACAAATATACTCTCTTTTGCAAGTAGCATAGCTACAAGAACTAATAGACTTGTAACTCTAGCAAAAGAGGTAAATAAAAATATAGCAGTTGGAAGTACAAGAAAATCAACTCCAGCAACTAGAGCACTTTCAACAAAAGCTGTTCTTTGTGGTGGGGGAATAATTCACAGATTAGGACTCTCTGAAACATTTTTGATGTTTGATGAACATAAAGTTTTTTTTAACTCAAATGATGACATCATTAAAAAATTACAAGAATTAAGACACACGCTTGCCGAAAAAACTCTTAGTATTGAGGTAAAAAGTGTAGAAGAAGGAACAGTTTTTGCACCTTTTGTTGATATACTTCAAGTTGATAAACTCTCACCTGAAGATGTTAACAAAATTGTTTTACATGTAAAGACAAAAAACCTTAAAACAAAGGTTGCAGTTGCTGGTGGAGTGAATGAGAAAAATATAAAAGAGTATGCAAAAACAGGTGCAGACTTTTTAGTAACTTCAAGTATGTTCCAAAATAGTAGTGAGATAGATTTTGGAGTTCGTATAACAAAAGGAAATAGTTGAAACACTTAATAGAATTTTTAGAGAATAAAAACATAGAACAAACCGAAATTTTCGCACATTTAAAATGTAGTATAGAAGAAGCTTTGGTTTTAAGATATTTAGTAAAACAGTATGTCGATGGAAGTTTAGATGCAAACGTAAGTGATGTTTTGGGCGAACTTTTTGGGCAAAAAAATTATGAGCAATTGAAAAAAATACCACTTATGAAAAATTTGATAGATTTAGGCTGGGTAGTGCAAAGCAACTTTTCTCAATTAAAGCTAAATGATTTTTCAAATCTTGAACTATACAATAGTCTAATAACACTAAGCCCAACATTTTTAAAGCTTCTTGAAGATGGCAATTTAGAGATGATTTTACCTGAAATCACACCTTACAATGACCACCTAGAATACTTAAAAGATCAGTTTTTTAGAATAGAGTTGTATCAAAAGCTAAGTGGCACAAAACAAGGAGTAAATCAAAGCTCGCCTGGCATTCACAGACTTCAAGCAAAACTTGGACTTTTGGAGACAAGGATAAGTGAGAGACTGAAAGTTACTACAAATGAGATAGTGATAGAAAATCTTTTCAAAGAACACTCACTTGAACCAAAAGAGCAGATAATTTTTTTAGCACTCTTAAAAGAGGAGTATTCAGGCGAATTTGAAAGCTTGCGTGAGATGAATACCCTGATTGGTCTTATAAGTTTTGATGAGTATGAGAGGATAAAAAATAGAGCATTCCTAGAAGAGGGCTCAAAACTTATAGAGAGCACAATCATCGATTATGATGAAATGTTTACAGCTTTTGGCGGGATTACTAGAAATTTTTTCATAAATGAAGATATTTTGCAAAAAATAATGCATCCAGATAAAGACAAAAAAAATAAAAAGATAAAGCTTGATATGCTAGTTTTAGACCAAGATATATTTGAACTTATTGAGCCAAAAACAAACCTAGATGATGTCGTAATGCACCCAAAAACAAGAGAGCTTATGAACAATGTCTTAAAGCAAGTAGACAAAACCGTTGTTGCGCGTTTAAAAGAGTGGGGCATAAAAGATAAAAGAAAAGGCATAGATGCAAAAATCATCTTTTATGGACCAGCAGGAACCGGAAAAACGATGACAGCACTTTCTTTAGCAAAATCTCTTAAAAAACAGGTTTTAAACTTTGATTGTTCCAAAATCCTTTCAAAATACGTAGGAGAGAGTGAGAAAAACGTTAGGAAGATTTTTGATACCTACAAAGAGTTATGCAACAAAACAAAATCAGAACCACTTTTACTTTTAAATGAAGCAGACCAATTTTTAAGCGCTCGTGTAAGCGACAGTGGCGGAAGTGCCGAGAAGATGCACAATCAAATGCAAAACATTTTCCTAGAGCAAATTGAGAGATTTGACGGACTTTTGGTTGTTACAACAAATATGTTAGAAAGTATTGACCCTGCATTTTCAAGAAGATTTGACTATAAACTAGAGTTTAAAAAGCCAGATTTTAAACAACGACTTATGATTTGGCAAAAAGTGTTACCAGAGAACGCACTTTATGATAAAGATTTTGATATAAATATCGTAGCAAATTATCCGCTAACTGGTGGACAAATACAGGTTGTATTAAAAAATACCGCCTTAAAAGTTGCCATAAAAGAAGAACCAATCTTTACTTTAGAAGATTTTAAAACTATCATAGAGCGCGAAACAAAGGGAAGTTTTGGTGAATCAAACGCTGTAGGATTTTTATCATAAGAGCCTTTCTTAATATAATAAATTAACTTTACATGTAAAGACTCTATTTAACTATATGAAATTTTAAATTTTAAGAAAAGTTTTTATATAAAAATCGCAAAGATTTATTAAAGATTTATCATCTATAATCAAATCATATTGCTTTGATTTCGAAAATAAAGGGATTTTCATGGAACATATGGAGTTTTCTCATCCATACTTTGGAGCATTTGTTTTGCTTGTTTTTGGGTTTCTTACGCTTTTTATGATAAGTTTCCTTGCAAACTTTTTTGGTAAAAAATTTTCAAATTCAAATGATGAAAAATTAAAGTTAACTATATACGAATGCGGATTTGCTACAACAAAACAGCCAAACCGCTTCTCATCACACTTCTATCTTTATGCACTTTTATTTATTTTATTTGATGTTGAGATTATTTTTATGTTTCCGTGGGCTATAAATTTTAAATATTTAGGAATGTTTGGATTTGTAGAGATGGTTTTGTTTATACTGCTACTTGGAATCGGATTTGTATATGCATGGAATAAAGGAGCGTTAAATTGGCACAGCATAAAGTAAATTATTTTCAAAATGGTGGTTTGCCAATCACTTTGACGACTATAGATAAAATAGTTCAGTGGGGAAGAAGTAACTCTTTTTGGCCAGCAACTTATGGGCTCGCCTGTTGCGCTATCGAGATGATGGCAGCAGGAGCTGGAAGATATGATTTTGACAGATTTGGAACGATCTTTAGAGCAAGTCCAAGACAGTCTGATGGTATCATCGTATCAGGCACTTTAACAAAAAAACACGCAAAACTTTTAAGAACCGTGTATGAGCAAATTCCAGAACCAAAATGGGTGATAAGTATGGGAAGTTGCGCAAACACAGGAGGCATGTTCAACACTTACGCAACGGTTCAAGGAGTTGATAGGATAATCCCAGTAGATATCTATCTTCCAGGTTGTGCTCCAAGACCAGAAACTTTGCAATACGCTCTTATGATTTTACAAAAAAAGATAAGAAGTGAAGGCATAAATCGAAAACAAAAACCAAAAAGGCTTGTTTAATGCGTAAATATAGTGATAAAACAAACGTTCAAAAAAAAGTCTTTTATAGAGATAGATTTAATGTAAATACGCACATTCCAAGGTTACATGTAAATAGTGATGAAGTATTTAACGAGAACTTTGAAAAATTAAGTGCAAAGTTTGATATAAAAGATGCATATATTGAAGCTGGACAAATGGTTGTTTGGATAGATGCAAAAGATATTTTTGAAGTTATAAAGTTTTTTAGAGATGAACTTTCATACAACAATCTTTCAGAAATGAGTGCTGTTGATTTTTTAGCTACTCGTGGAGAGTTTGAGCTGTTTTATCAACTACTATCCATGAAACATAAAAAAAGAGCAAGAGTAAAATGTACATTAAAAGAGAAAGAGTCTATAAAAAGTGTATCTGAAATTTTCAAAAGTGCAAACTGGGCTGAAAGAGAAGCTTACGATATGTTTGGCATTATTATAAGTGAACATCCTTATATGAAGAGAGTTTTACTTCCAGATGATTGGAGTGGACATCCACTTTTAAAAACTTATCCACTTCATGGTGACGAAGCAGCACAATGGTATGAAATAGATCAGATTTTTGGAGAAGAATATAGAGATTTAATAGGTCCAGAGATAAGAGATGCTGCTCGCATTGATAAAGAAGATACAAGAGCTTATGCAAGAAAAGGTCATGAAGTAAAATTTGATGAGCCTTATAGCGAAGAGCCAACCAAGATAGACAATTACCAAGAAGATGGCGGAGTTTTCTTAATCACTAAATTTAAGAAAAACAAAACTACATATTTGAAAAAGAGGCGTTAAAATGACAAGGCAACAACCAAACAGACTTAAGCCATTTTTTGAAAATGTAACCTTTGAAAACGACAATAATAATATGGTCTTAAACCTAGGACCACAACACCCAGCAGCGCACGGACAACTTCGTCTTATTTTAGAGCTTAATGGTGAGAAAATAGTAAAAGCGATACCAGATGTTGGTTATATGCATAGAGGCGTTGAAAAGCTCGCTGAAAATATGATTTACAATGAATTTTTACCAACAACAGACAGGCTTGACTATATAAGTGCAACTTCAAACAATCACGGCTTTGCGCTTGCAGTTGAAAAGCTCCTTGGTATCGAAGTTCCAAGACGTGCAAAAGTTATAAGAATGCTTCTCTTAGAACTTAGCCGCATAAACTCTCACCTTTTTTGGCTTGCTACTCACGCACTTGATATTGGGGCGATGACTATATTTTTATATGCTTTTAGAGAAAGAGAGTATGCGCTTGATTTGTTTGAAGAGTACTGTGGTGCAAGACTTACACACTCATCTATTAGAATAGGTGGAGTTCCTCTTGATTTGCCACAAAATTGGCTAAATGATTTGGATGAGTATCTAGACAAATTGCCAGCTGCTATTAAAATGTACGAAGATGTTTTAGATGAAAATCGTATATGGATTATGAGACTTGAAAATGTAGGTATTCTAAAACCTGATTCTGCTTTGTCTTGGGGAGCAAGTGGAGTTATGCTTCGAGGAAGTGGCATAAAATGGGATATAAGAAAAGAAGAGCCATATGAACTTTACAATGAAGTAGAGTTTGATGTTCCAGTAGCTGATAGTTGTGATTGTTATGGAAGATACAGACTTTACATGGAAGAGATGAAGCAATCAGTTAAGATTTTAAAGCAATTAATCCCAATGTATAAAGATACAAGTCCAGAAATTATGGCAGATTCACCAAAATATATAAGTGCCCCAAAAGAGCAGATAATGACGCAAAATTACTCACTTATGCAGCATTTTGTATTGGTAACACAAGGCATGAAACCACCAGTTGGCGAAGTTTATGTAGCCACAGAATCACCAAAAGGGGAACTTGGCTTTTATATAAATTCTCAAGGCGAAGCGTATCCGTATAGACTAAAGATACGTGCACCATCTTTTTGGCATGCAAGTCTCTATCAAGAGATAATGCCAGGGTCATATTTAGCGGATGCTATAGCGATGATTGTAAGTTCAAACATCGTTCTTGGCGAAATAGACAGATAAGGCAAGCTCATGAAAAGATATGATTTAAGACACTTAAAAGAGAACTTTGAAGAGAGAATGGGTGAACTTATAAATGAAGCAGAAAGTAAAGAAGCGTTAATCTTTATCTTTGAAACCATCTTAGAAGATAGATTGCAGAAGATTTTAAAAGATATAGACGCCAAGGGTCATGAAGTCTTAAACTCGTTGAGATTTAACGAAATTGACTGGACGATAGCTATAAGAGTAAAAGGAGAGTCAAGTGAGTTATAAAACATTGATAAGCACTTTTGAAAAATGTGGAGTAAGCCTAAGTAAGATTGATAGCAACAGTTCTATCATATTTTTAGGAACACTTTTCTCTTTTGATAATGAAGAGTTGGTTGAAAGAGTTTTAAAATCAAAAGAGGATTTTATCTACTGCTCGCCAATGGAAGATAGCGCTTTGCAAGAAAAAGCAAAATCATACATAAAGTATGAAGTAACAAGTGAAGCTGGGGTTTTAGCCTTGCTTTCAAAAGAGCTTTTAAAAGATGAAGAAAAAACAGAAGAAACAAAAGAGTTTTTAGATGAATTAGATGATGGATACTTAAGTGCAGAGAGCAATGTAGGCGAAGAGGAGATTTGTGAAATTGTAGAGTTTATAAAATCTTCAAAAAAATGCACACTTGTTTTAGGTGCTGATTTATACAATCACCCTGATTTAAAAAGCATCGCTGAGGTTATCTCAATACTTGTAACTGTAAGAAATTTAAGAGTTAGTATAATCGATGATATAGAACATGAAGCAAAAAAGATTGATATAAAGCCAGAAGATATAGAAGAGTTAAAAAGTTTTGATGGTTTGGTTGTCTATTTTGTTACATGTAAAAATACTAATAAAGCAGAAAAACTCTTTGGACCAAAACAGTTTTTACAAGCCGCTAAGATAAAAGATAAAGAGGTTGTAGACATATATGTTGAAGGCAAAAAAGTTTCTACAAAAGAGTTTAATTTCCAAAGTGAATTAAAAGGAACTATCGCTATTTCAAACACAGCAAAAGATATTGAAGGTTATAGATACAAAAAAGTAAAAATTCTTCCAAAGGATACTAAACAATGAGTAAGATTAGTATCACGATAGATGGCATCAAATGTGAAGCGGTTGAGGGAGAGTATATACTAAATGTCGCAAGAAGAAACAATATCTTCATCCCTGCACTTTGTTATCTCTCAGGCTGTTCACCAACGCTTGCATGTAGGCTTTGTATGGCAGATGTTGATGGCAAAAGAGCTTATACATGTAACGCCAAAGCAAAAGATGGACAAGTTATAGTCTCAAGCACGCCAGAAATTGAAGAAGAACGCCGCTCCATCATGGAAGTTTACTGTATTAATCACCCTTTGGAGTGCGGAGTTTGCGACCAAAGTGGCGAATGTGAACTTCAAAACTATGTTCACGCGATTGGAGTAAATAACCAACACTATACCATTGCAAATACTCACAAACCAGTTGAAAATTGGGGTTTAACAAGATACGACGCTTCACTTTGTATTATGTGTGAAAGATGCGTTACTGTTTGCAAAGATCGAGTTGGTTGCAACGCTTTAAAAACAGTTCCAAGAGGTGAGGGGCTAGCAGTTCCTAAAGAAAACAAAGACAGTATGCCAAAAGATGCATTTGCTGTTTGGAATAGGCTACAAAAATCAATCATAGCAAAAGTAGAAGACGTGGACTGTGGAGATTGTGGGGCATGTGCTGAAGTTTGTCCTGTTGGAGCACTTGTTGTAACAGGTTTTCACTACAAATCTAACTCGTGGGAACTACAAAAAATCCCAGCAGCAAATCCTCATAGTAGCGATTGCTCTTTGATATATTATGAAGTAAAACAGATAAGCCAACAAAACAGTGAAGAAAAAATATACAGAGTTGAAGGCGAACAACCATTTAACGTTATAAATGGAGCTGCAAGATTTGGCTACGACTTTGAAAATAGAGTTAAAGAAAAAGATGAGAATAGCTTTAATGAAGCCATATCTTTTATAAAAACAAAAGCTGACACTATAAAATTTAATAGCTATATAACTAACGAAGAAGCTCTAATTTTACAAAAAATCAAAGAAAAATACAACTTAAAACTTGTAAATGATGACGCCTTTAGATATCAAAGATTTTTAAATGCATTTTCATCTTCAAGTACAAAAAGCTTATATCAAGGCTCTCTAAAAGAGATTGAAGAGAGCAATTTTATAGTTAGTGTTGGAACGGCTTTAAGATACGACTTTCCAAATGGCGGATACGCATTTAACACCGCTTTAAAGATGAACAAGGCAAGCGGGATTTACGCTCATCCAATAGCCGATAAAATCGTTGAAGATTACTCAAAAAATCTTTTAAGCTTGCAGTATAAAGTAGGTAGTGAAGAAGCTATGTTTTATCTGTTGCTTGAACTTTGTGCTAATAAATCAATGCTTGATGAGGCAACAAAAGAGTATCTAAACTCTTTACATGTAAAATCAAAAAGAATGGCTGATGAAAACGTTGTAGAAGAAATCATAGAAAAAGTTATAAAAAAGATACAAGATGAGACAGGTGACGAGAGAGAAATAGAAGAAGAGGTACCTAAAAAAGTTACAAAAGTTGTGCAAAAAGAGGTTGAATACGAGACAACAAAACTTTGGGAGTTGGCTGGACTTGAAGATTTTAAAGAAAAAGTAGAAACTTTAAAGAGTGGAAAAGATAGATTTAGCTTGATTATCGGTGAAGATTTACTAACTCATAAAAATTGGGAAAATTTAGCAATACTTGCTGGAACCATAGAAAGAACAACACCTTTTAGTGTTACAATCATCCCTCCACAAACAAACACTTTAGGGGTTGCCTTACTTTGCGAACTTGATGAGTTTGGTGGTGAAAACACTCTTGGTTACAATGAAAAAGGAAGCTTTACTCTAAGTGCGCTTGGTGATGGAGAGCTTGATATGCCTTCACTAAATCAACAAGAGGGAACTTTTACAAGTATTGACAAAAGAGTGGTTCCTACAAATGCGGCTTTGGGTTATAAAGGCTATATTTTAAATGACTTAGCAAACGCTTTAGGGATAAGAGCAAAATATACTATTGATTACACAAAAGAGTTGCCAGATAAAAGTGGATATATAAAAAAAGAGTTTGACGAATTGCCAAATTACTTTGACAATGGTGGCACAGAACATCGCGGTTATCTTTTACATTTAAAAGAAAATGAAGTTTTAAAAACTCCAAAAGATATAAGCACTTTTGAGTTGAGTAAAAACACTGTTTACAAAAAAAATCCAGTACTTCAATTTAACGCTTTTACAAATAAGGCTCTTGAGATTACCTCGTGTGCTGCACTTTATGCTTCGGAAGAGTTTTTACATGTAAACGATTTAAGAGATGGACAAAGTATAAAACTCGTAAGCGATGATGGAAAACTACTTTCAATCAAAGTAAAGCTCGACAAAAACGTAAAAGGACTTATCCCTTCTCTTCCAACGTTCGATACAAAAGTTGATGTTAGTGCATTTTTCAAAGATGGATATAGATTTGGAACATACGAGATAAAAGGAGCAGATAATGAGTGAAACAGCTTTTGTGATTGAAACAATACTAAAAGTTATCTTCGTTATGTCCGTATTTGGTGCGATGACTGGCTATGCTACTTATGTTGAGAGAAAACTTTTGGGACTCATGCAAAGAAGACTTGGGCCTATGCACGTTGGACCATTTGGACTTTTGCAAGTTGTTTGTGATGGTATAAAACTCTTTATGAAAGAAGATATCATACCTCAAAATGCTATAAAACCAATCTTTCATTTAGCTCCTATAATTTCTGTTGTAACAGCGTTTTTAGCCTTTGCAGCAGTTCCATTTTTTCCGGAATTTACAGTTCTTGGATACAAAATAACTCCAATCATCTCTGACATTAGTGTTGGAATCTTGTTTGTTTTAGCGGTTTCATCGGCTGGGCTTTATGCTCCTCTTCTTGCAGGACTTAGTAGCAATAACAAGTGGTCACTGCTTGGAGGTGCAAGGGCAGCTATACAACTTTTATCATTTGAAGTTATCACAGGACTCTCCATTTTAGCACCATTGATGCTTGTTGGCTCACTGTCTTTGATTGATATAAATAACGCTCAAATTGGCGGCATAACAGAGTGGATTGTTTGGAAGCAACCAGTTGCATTTATACTTTTTTTAATTGCAGGATTTGCTGAGACAAATAGAACTCCACTTGATTTATTAGAAACCGAAGCCGAGATAGTTTCTGGTTATGCTACAGAGTATTCAGGTATGAGATGGGGATTTTTCTTCATGGGTGAATATGCAAACATGATAACCATATCATACTTAGCAAGCTTCTTATTTTTAGGTGGTTTTAACCCTCTTTGGATAATCCCTGGTGGAGTTATGATATGTTTAAAAATCATGGGATTTATACTTTTATTTATGTGGGTAAGAGGTGCTTGGCCTCATATAAGACCTGATCAATTGATGTGGCTTTGTTGGAAAGTTTTGATGCCAATAGCACTTATAAACATCCTAATCACTGGTTTGATGTTACTTTAAGGAGTTCTTGTGAGTTTAGATTTATTTAATAACCGAAACACGACAGGCTACATAGAGTTAAAGGTATAAAAAACTCCAAATACAATGTGGGATTTTTTCAAAAGAGTTGTTAGAAGAACCTTTAAAAAAGAGCTTTTTACAGGTATGAGGATAGTTCTTTTTGAAATGCTAAAGGGTAGAAAAAACAACCATACTATAAAGTATCCACTCGAGAGATTTGTGATAGGTCCTAGATATAGAGCTATTCATGAACTATTAAGACTTTTAGAGAGTGGAAATGAGAGATGCATCGGTTGTGGACTTTGTGAAAAGATTTGCGTAGCAAACTGCATCAGAATGGATACTGATGTAGATGAAAATGGAAGAAAAGTAATCTCAGAGTACTCTATAAATTTTGGACGATGCATATTTTGTGGGCTTTGTGCAGAGGTTTGTCCAGAACTTGCTATAGTTCATGGAAGTGAGTATGAAAATGCAAGCGAACAAAGAGCACATTACGCATTAAAAGAGGATATGTTAACCCCTATTGATACATTTAAGGCAAAAAAACAAAAAGAGTTTGAAGGGTTTGGCACACCAAGTCCCAACGCCGATAAAAATATCAAAAAAACACCATTAACTTACTAGGAGAGAAGCGATGTATGAAGCTGTAGCATTTTATCTTTTTGCGATATTGACCATATTTTTCTTTAGCGTAACGGTTTTTAGCAAAAATGCACTTTTTTCTATGAGTTCTCTTGCTGCTGGCATGATTTTCATAGCTGGATTTTTCTTTTTGCTTGATGCTGAATTTTTAGGAGTTGTGCAAATCGTAGTTTATACAGGTGCGGTTATGGCGCTTTATGCCTTTGGTATGATGTTTTTTGATACAACAAAAGATGTAAAAGAGAGGGTTGCTTACAAAAGAGTTATCTACACTCTTAGTTTTATTTGCGCGATTTTAATAGTTTTGATTTTAATTGCACCTCTTTATAGTGTAAATATAGCTCCAGTTTTACCTATGAGCAGTGATTTTGACAATACACAAATGCTTGGTAGAGTTTTGTTCACAAAATACTTAGTTGCTTTTGAATTAACAGCAGTAATGCTTCTTGTTGCGATGGTTGCAGGCATAGTTCTTGCAAGTAAAAAGATAAATCAAGACTTTGAGATAGCACAAGATGGAGGAAAATAGATGATAACATTAACTCATTATCTTATCCTCTCAGGGATTCTTTTTTCCATCGGCTTAGTTGGTGTTTTAAGACGTAAAAACTTACTTATGTTATTTTTCTCAACAGAGATTTTACTAAATGCCACAAACATTGGACTTGTTGCAGTTTCTAAATATTATATGGATTTAACAGGGCAAATGTTTGCACTTTTTATAATTGCCATAGCGGCAAGTGAAGTTGCGGTTGGACTTGGACTTTTGGTTCTTTGGTACAAAAGAACTGGCTCGACTGATCTTGATAGTTTAAATGTGATGAAAGGCTAAGAGATGGAAAAACTTTTATATATAGCACTTTTTTCACCACTTGTTGGAGCACTTTTTGCCTCTTTGTTTGCGATGAGCAAAAAAAATATTATAACAGGAGTTGTAAATTCAACTCTTATAGCTATTTCAACTATAAGCTCATTAATACTTCTTTGCTCTCTTAGAGACGGGGAAAGTTTACATGTAAATATGATGGAGTGGATAAGTGCAGGAAATTTAGCCATTCCTTTTGGATTTGTGGTTGATAAAGTCTCAGTCATTATGATGGTAACAGTTGGCGTTGTTTCAACCTTGGTTCATGTTTACTCTATAGGCTATATGTCTCACGATAGAAGTTTCAATAGATTTTTTGCATATTTAAGCGCCTTTGTTTTTTCTATGATGGTACTTGTCATGAGTGACAACTTTTTAGGACTTTTTATAGGCTGGGAAGGTGTTGGACTTTGTTCTTGGATGTTGATTGGTTTTTGGTATGAAAGGCAAAGTGCTTCTTGGGCTGCAAACGAAGCTTTTATCATGAATAGAATAGCAGATCTTGGTATGCTTCTTGGTATATTTTTGATTTATTGGCAGATTGGAAGCTTACAGTATGATGTTGTTTTTAGTGCAATTTCCTCGCTTGATACATCAGTTGTTATAATCATCGGTATTTTACTTTTTATTGGTGCGATGGGAAAATCAGCACAGTTTCCACTTCACACTTGGCTTGCAGATGCGATGGAAGGACCAACTCCTGTTTCAGCACTTATCCACGCCGCAACGATGGTAACGGCCGGTGTTTATCTTGTAATTCGTGCAAATCCTATATATACGCTAATTCCCGATGTTGGGTTTTTTATAGCATGTCTTGGAGCTTTTGTTGCGATTTTTGCAGCGTTGATGGCACTTGCAAACAATGACTTGAAGCGAATTATCGCTTACTCAACTCTTTCACAACTTGGATATATGTTCGTTGCAGCTGGACTTGGCGCATACTGGATAGCGCTTTTTCACTTAATGACACATGCATTTTTTAAATCATTACTGTTTTTAGGTGCAGGAAATGTTATGCACGCAATGCATGATGAGTTAAATATAAAAAAGATGGGTGGATTGTATAAATCTCTAAAGATAACTGCGATTTTAATGATTATAGCCTCCGTTGCACTTGCTGGTATTTGGCCTTTTGCTGGATTTTTCTCAAAAGATAAGATACTTGAAGTTGCATTTAATGAGCAAGCGTATATCTTATACGGAGCTCTTTTTGTTGGAGCCGGACTTACAGCATTTTATAGCTTTAGGCTAATTGCTTTAGTCTTTTTTGGTAAAAAAGAGTATGAAAAACTTGGCGTTCATCCTCATGAAGCAAGCTCAGTGATGCTTTTAGCGATGCTTCCTCTTGGAGTATTAGCCATGATAGCTGGATTTTTTGAAAAGCCTTTTCACTCATTTGTAACTTCACTTTTGCCTGATTATATTTTTACTTTTAATCATGACTTGATTTATATAATGATAGCGGCAACTTTGAGTATAGCACTATTTGGTATCCTTTTTGCTCTTTACATGTATATAAAAAAAGGTGGATTTTCGTCAAATATAGAAAAAACTGGTATTTATAAAATTTTATCAAATCAGTATTTTATACCACAGTTTTATCAAAACTACATAGTAAAACCATTTATCGCAGTAGCAAACTTTACATGGAAAAAACTTGATGAGAGTTTGGTTGATGCCTCAGTTGATGCCATAGCAAAACTACTTTATAGAAGTGGAGAAGGTGCTAGAAAAATGCAAAGCGGAAATCTCTCAACCATGCTTAGATGGATGGTTGTTGGTATCACGATTTTACTTATAACAGCAATTTTTTACAAAGCTTAAGGAGAATATGTTGGAGTATATACTAATTTTTATCGTTCTTTTTCCAGCACTTGGAGGATTTTTAGGCTTTGTGGTTGATAAAGACAATATAAAAGCTTACGGCATAGTTGTAGCAGGCATTGAGCTTATCTTCACACTTGTTTTGTGGGGTATGTTTGATAGTACAAATGCCGATTTTCAATTTTTAACTCTTATGCCAGTCATAGAGCAGTTTGGTATAAATTTTGCACTTGGAGTTGATGGAATCTCGCTATTTTTAGTGATTTTAAGTGCATTTATAACTTTGGTTGCTCTCATTGGATTAGGTGAGATGAAAAACATGAAACACCTTATAGTTTCCATCTTGTTTTTAGAGATGACTATGGTTGGTGTGTTTTTAAGCCTTGATGTTATTATATTTTATCTATTTTGGGAACTTTCACTTGTTCCTATGCTTTATATCATCGGTGCTTGGGGTTCAAATCTTAGAATTTACGCAGCTATAAAATTTTTCTTATATACCTTTGCTGGTTCTATTTTGATGCTCGTTGGCATTTTATACTTTGGTTACATGTATCATGAGACAACTGGTATTTGGAGTTTTTCGCTTCTTGATTGGCAAATTTTGAGTGTTCCTCTTGGTGTTCAAAACTGGTTATTTGGAGCTTTTTTCTTAGCTTTTGCAGTTAAAACTCCTATGTTTCCATTTCACACTTGGCTTCCTTACGCTCACGGACAAGCACCAACCATTGGTTCGGTTATACTTGCAGCAGTTTTACTAAAGATGGGAACTTATGGATTAGTTAGATTTTTACTTCCACTTTTTCCTGATGCGACAGTATCTTTTTTGACGCCTATAGCAATTATCGCTGTTATTATGGTTATATATGCAGCACTCATTGCTTATGTGCAAGAAGATATGAAGCAGGTTATCGCTTATAGTTCTATCTCTCACATGGGAGTTATAGTGCTTGGCGTTTTTGCGCTAAACGTTGAAGGTGTGACTGGTTCTGTGTTTTTCATGTTAAGCCATGGCATTGTGAGTGGAGCTTTGTTTATGCTTGTTGGGGTTATATATGATAGACGCCATACAAAGATGATGAGTGAATTTGGTGGATTAGCTAAGATTATGCCTCTTTATGCCACTATCTTTGCTATCGTTTTAATGGGCTCAGTCGGACTTCCACTAACAAGCGGATTTGTTGGAGAGTTTTTATCTTTAGCTGGATTTTTCAAAGCAAACTATGTTTTAACTGCTCTTGCGGGACTTGGTATAATCCTTGGAGCTGCTTATATGTTAAGACTATATAGAAAATCTTTTTTTGGCGAAGTTACAAACGAGAAAAACAAAAACTTAAAAGATTTAAACAAAAACGAACTTTTTGCTCTTGTGCCACTCACTCTTTTGATTGTCGTGCTTGGTATTTACCCAAAACCAGTTTTAAATCCAATCGAATCAAGTGTTAAAAAGACTATAACTATCATGCAAAACAAAGCGCAAACTGCAAAAACAACGCAGTTTTTGGATAAAGTAAATACAAAAGTGGAGGTACAATAATGGAAAATATCACATTTGATACTTTAAATCTTGCAACTATTGTGCCGATGTGTATCGCTATCGTTGGAGCTTTAATCATACTTTGTATAGATATAGTAAAAAGCTCTCTATCAAAAAGCTTTTATACTATGCTAACCATCTTAGTTCTTTTGATGGATTTAGGAGCTATTTTACTTTTTAGCTCAAACGAGAGAGGCTTTTTTGATATGATGCTTGTTGATGGCATAGCCTTGCTTTCGCAAATCATCATCTTGGTGGCTTCCATGCTTTTTATACCGCTTGCACTTAGTAAAACAGACTTTAATGAACACAAATTTGCAGAGTATTTTGCACTATTTTTGTTCATGATTGCTGGTTTTCAATTTATGGTGGCAACAGAAAACCTCATACTTATCTTTTTAGGATTAGAGACTGCTTCACTTGCACTTTATGCTCTTATAGCTATGCACGGAAGAACAAAAGCGGTTGAGGCTGCATTAAAGTATTTTGTGATGGGAGCATTAGCTGCTGGATTTTACGCATTTGGCTCGATGATATTTTATGCACTAACAGGAAGTGTTGAGATTAGTATAATCGTAGAAAGACTTGGTGAGAGAGGATATGAGCCAATATTTGCAGTGCTTGGAGCGACTATTTTTATACTAGCAACTTTAGCCTTTAAACTCTCGCTCATACCTTTTCACACATGGACGCCAGACGTTTATGAAGGAAGTTCGGCTCCGCTTGCAGGATATATGTCTATAGTTCCAAAGATAGCAGCTTTTGTGGTTGCTATAAGATTTTTTGATTTGTTGTTATCTTCAAATCTTACTTGGCTTCACGATATGCTCTATGTACTTGTTGTGCTTACCATGACACTTTCTAACTTGATGGCATTAGTTCAAAGCGACGTAAAAAGAATGTTAGCATTTAGCTCCATCTCTCACGCTGGTTTTGTTCTTGCAGCTGTTCTCATCAACTCCGAGCAAGGAAACAGTGCTGTTTTTGTTTACTGGATACTTTTCATGTTTTCAAATCTTGGGGCTTTTTCTATGCTTTGGCTCGCAAGAAACAAACAAAATCTTTGGGATGAGAGATACCAACATCCATATATAAAATTTTCAGGGATGATACAAGTTTCACCTATGGCAGCTACACTTATGGGGCTTTTTATGCTCTCTTTGGCCGGGCTTCCACCTTTTTCAGTATTTTGGGGCAAAATCTATATCTTAGGAGCTGCTATAAATGCTGGATATGTTATCTTGGCAATTATCATGGCGTTAAACAGTGCCGTCGCTATTTACTACTACTTAAAGCTTGTAGTATATATATTTTTAAAAGATCCTATAAGTGAAGATGGCAATATATATATCATAAACTCATCTAAACCGCTAAAAGTTGTAGTTGGATTTGCCGCACTTACCACTTTGTTTGCTATATTTTTAGTTGAGCCAATCTTAAAGCTTGTAAGCATTTACATGTAAGGGCAAAAAATTGAATTTTATATATGAAAAAGATAGGATTTATGCAAAAGATGAAAATGAAGAAGTGGTTGCAGAAATCACTTTTCCACTTATTGATGAAAACACGGTTAATATAAACCACACTTTTGTTTCACCAAAACTTCGTGGCGGTGGCGTTGCATCAAAACTTATGCTTGAATGTTGTGAAGTGTTAAAAAAAGAGGGCAAAAAAGCTGTTGCAACTTGCTCATACGCAGATATTTGGTTTAAAAGAAACAGTGAGTACACTTACATTTTAAAAAACTAAATTTTATTTACATGTAAAGAGTTTTAAGCCTTTACAGGTAAACTCTACTCAATCATATATCCAACGCCTCTAACGCTTTTGATGATTTCTCCAACTTTTTTGTTTATCTTAAAAGCAAGGCTTCGAACCGTTACATCTTTTATATCTTTGTCATCCCAAACATACTGACGCAAGTTTTCACCAAGAACTATCAACCCTTTTTGATTTATGAGTATAGACAAAAAAAGCTTCTCTTTTTTGGTTAAAACCACCTCTTTGTCTTTATAAAGCAAGGAAGAAGTTAGAGTATTAAAATACAAAAATTCATTGATTTTTACGCTATTTTTTGAACAGTCACTTTTTGGCTGAAAAGAGTTGTGGTAGTTTATCCTTACTATAAGCTCTTTCGTGTCAAAAGGTTTTTTTACAAAATCATTGCATCCAGCTTCGTATGCTTTTGTTATATTTTTTATGCCGCCATCTATACTTATAGCTAATATAATGGCGTTTTGATTTGATTTTCTTATCATCTCTATAAGATCAAAAGCGTTGTAACTATTGCTATTTAAGTCTATGATGTATATATCGTATTTTTTATTTATCAAAATTCCATAAGAGCTATAACCATCAAAAAAGCTATCAACAAAAAAGTCAAACTGTTGAAGTGTGTTTTTGATATTTTTGTTTAATGCTATATCGCTTTCAATCATAAATACTTTCATTTTTTAACCTTTTACATGTAGATGTAATTATATAAATGAAACGAATTCGTTACTGCTTAAAAAATAAACAATAATAATTTTAAATTTTGTACAAAAACAACAAAAAAGCAACACTTATTTTTTATACTTCGACATATAAACTTTTTAAGGGGGAATTTCAAATATGAAGTTTTCAAAACTCATAGCAGCTTCTGCTTTGGTTGTGTTTGGTGTATGCGCACAAGCTGCGGATACTATCAAGGTTGGTGTTTTACACTCACTTTCAGGAACGATGGCTATTTCTGAAACAACATTAAAAGATACAGTTTTAATGCTTGTAGAAGAACAAAATAAAAAAGGTGGACTACTAGGCAAAAAACTAGAAGCAGTTGTAGTTGACCCAGCTTCAAACTGGCCACTTTTTGCTGAAAAAGCAAGAGAGCTTTTAACAAAAGATAAAGTTGATGTTATCTTTGGTGCTTGGACATCTGTTTCAAGAAAGTCTGTTTTACCAGTAGTTGAAGAGTTAAATGGTTTGATGTTTTACCCTGTTCAATACGAAGGCGAAGAGTCATCTAAAAACATTTTCTATACCGGTGCTGCTCCAAACCAACAAGCAATCCCTGCAGTTGATTACTTAATGAATGATGTTGGCGTTACAAGATGGGTTCTTGCTGGAACTGACTATGTATATCCAAGAACTACAAATAAAATCTTAGAAGTTTACTTAAAATCAAAGGGTGTCAAGCCAGAAGATATTATGATTAACTACACTCCATTTGGTCACTCTGACTGGCAAAATATAGTAAGCGATATCAAAAAATTTGGTAGTGCTGGTAAGAAAACAGCTGTTGTTTCAACAATCAACGGTGATGCAAACGTTCCTTTTTATAAAGAGTTAGCAAATCAAGGTGTAAAAGCTGAAGATATTCCTGTTATCGCATTTTCAGTAGGTGAAGAAGAGTTAGCTGGTATTGACACAAAACCACTAGTTGGACACTTAGCTGCATGGAACTACTTCCAAAGTGTAAAATCTCCTGCAAACACAGCTTTTATTAAAGAGTGGAAAACATTTATAAAAGACAATAAAAGAGTTACAAACGACCCAATGGAAGCAACATATATCGGCTTTAATATGTGGGTAAAAGCAGTTGAAAAAGCTGGAACTACAAATGTAGATAAAGTTTTAGATGCAATCGTTGGCGTAAGTGTTCCAAACCTAAGTGGCGGCACTTCAACAATGCTTAAAAACCACCATATCACAAAACCAGTGTTAATCGGTGAAATTCAAGAAGATGGTCAATTTGAAATCGTTTGGGAAACAAAAGGTTTAGTTCCTGGCGATGCATGGAGCGATTTCCTTCCTGAGAGTAAAGACTTAGATGCTGATTGGACAAAACCTATCTTTTGTGGAAGCTACAATACAAAAACAAAAACTTGTTCAAAATAAACAAACCTAAGCAGGGATGATTTTCCCTGCTTTATCTTTAAGGTTAAACATAATGAGACTGATAAAAATTTTATTGCTTAATTTATTAATGATTACATTCTGCTTTTCAAATAGCAGTTTTGAAGATGAATCAAAAGAGTTAATTAGCGCAAATTTTATAAACAAAGAATTGATTATTAATAAGTTATCGCAAGATTATAAGGATGACAAAAAAGTAGAAAATCTACTAACAAATATGTTAGCTGGAAATCTTTACTCATTAAGTGATAGCCTTGTATATGAAGAGAAAAGCAAATACTTTGATTTAAGTGGTGTTGAGCTTTTACATGTAAACATAGATGAGTTAAAGAAAATAACCATAAATAATAAATTGCGTGGAACTATCCGTTCAAATCTTGTGGTTATAAATCTAACTTCAAGCGATGACAAAGTAAGACTGAAAGCCGCAAAAGATTTACTTGCAAACATAAATGAAGATAGTTTAGCTCTTATAGAGACAGCACTTAAGAGTGAAAAAAACTCTAAAGTGTCTGACGTTTTGCATGAAGGGTTAGATATATTAAATGCCAAATATTTAACTGGCGAGAAACAACTTGACGCCATAAATAACCTTGGTGATTACCTTTCACCTCAGGCTCTACAAGTTTTAAATGAGTTAAAAGATTCAAGCGATGAAGCAGTAAAAAATGCAGCAATAGAGTCTATAACTTCTATAGAACATTCAAAGAAGTTTTACTCATTTTTGGAGACATTTTTCTTTGGACTAAGCGCAGGCTCTGTACTTTTGCTTGCTGCTATGGGACTTGCTATAACTTTTGGAGTTATGAAAGTGATAAATATGGCTCATGGCGAACTTATAATGCTTGGAGCTTATACAACTTACACAGTTCAACAATTAATGCCAAACTTTATAGGAGCTTCAATCATCGTCTCCATTCCGTTAGCGTTTTTAGTTAGTGCGTTAGTTGGTATTTTAATTGAACGTCTTGTTATAAGACATTTATACAAAAGACCTCTTGAAGCACTTCTTGCTACTTTTGGTATAAGCCTTATCTTGCAACAGCTTGTTCGTAGTATCTACTCACCACTAAACAAAGAGGTAAAAACTCCAGAGTGGTTAAGTGGTTCGTTAGAGATAAACAATGTTTTATCGCTAACATACAACAGGCTTTATATCATCATATTTGCTCTGATCGTCTTTGCATTTTTACTTTTTGTTATGAAGAAAACGTCTTTAGGATTAAAAGTACGTGCTGTTTCGCAAAATAGAAATATGGCAAAAGCGATGGGAATAAAAACAGAATGGATTGACGCTCTCACCTTTGGTATAGGCTCTGGCATCGCTGGAGTTGCCGGAGTTGCACTTAGCCAGCTAACAAACGTTGGACCAAATCTTGGACAAGCGTATATAGTTGACTCATTTATGGTTGTTGTATTTGGTGGAGTTGGAAACTTGTGGGGAACACTTATAGCAGCACTAAGCCTTGGAGAGATTTCAAAGATTATAGAGCCTATAAGTGGAGCGGTGTTAGCAAAAGTTTTAATTTTGATTTTCGTGATTATATTTATACAAAAAAGGCCTCGTGGATTGTTTCCACAAAAAGGCCGTGATGCTGAGGATTGATTGAGATGAAAAGAGAGCCTATTTTATTAAAATTATACAAAAGTGACAGAGGCGGAGTTATGGTTCTTACCTCTTTGTTTATTTTTGTTATGCTTATATCTTTTTGTAATTTGGTAGTGCCTGCTGGTTCGGTTTTTCATGTATCAACCTTTACGGTTACCATCATAGGAAAGTATTTAGCTTTTGCACTTTTAGCCTTAGCGCTTGACCTTGTTTGGGGTTATGTTGGGATTTTAAGTTTGGGGCATGGCGTGTTTTTTGCACTTGGTGGATATGCTATGGGCATGTATTTAATGCGTCAAATAGGTGATCGTGGAGTTTACTCAAATCCTGAATTGCCAGATTTTATGGTTTTTATGGGATACAAAGATTTGCCTTGGTTTTGGTATGGTTTTGACAATCCTATTTTTACTTTTGTAATGATTGGTTTGGTTCCAGGCATTTTGGCTTTTATATTTGGTTTTTTTGCATTTCGTTCTCGTGTTACAGGAGTTTATCTCTCTATCATAACTCAAGCACTAACTTACGCATTTATGTTAGCGTTTTTTAGAAACGATATGGGTTTTGGTGGAAACAATGGACTTACAGATTTTAAAGATATATTAGGATTTAACCTTCAAAGTGATGGCACAAGAGTTGGACTTTTGATACTATCATTTATCATGCTTTTGCTTGGTTATCTTGTTTGTAAGTTTATAGTAAACTCAAGACTTGGTAGAGTTATAACCTCTATAAAGACAAGCGAAAGTCGTGTGCGATTTTTAGGATATAGAGTTGAACAGTATAAACTTTTTATATTTGTTGTCTCAGCTGTGTTAGCAGGTATTGCGGGTGCACTTTATGTTCCTCAGGTAGGTATCATAAATCCAAACCTTTTTGCTCCACTTTTTTCTATTGAGATAGTTATTTGGGTGGCGATAGGTGGACGAGGAACTCTTTATGGAGCAATCATCGGAGCGTTTGTTGTAAACTTTGCAAGCACATACTTCACATCAGCATTTCCTGAAGTTTGGTTGTATGCTCTTGGTTGATTGTTTGTTCTTGTTACCTTGTTTTTACCACAAGGAATCGCAGGGATTTTACCAAAAATAAAACTATTTTTAAAAAGTAGAAGTTTACAACAAGGAGCTACAAAATGAAGATAAATCCAGAATTTTTAGGTAGCTTTATAAAAGGAAATCGTATCTTACTTGTTGATAACGTTAGTGTTAGTTTTGATGGTTTTAAAGCCCTAAACTCACTCTCTTTAGCTATTGATTATTGTGAGCTTAGATGCATTATCGGTGCAAATGGTGCAGGAAAAAGCACTATGATGGATGTTATAACAGGAAAAACAAAGCCAGATAACGGAGAAGTAGTTTTTGGAAAAAACGTAAATTTGTTAGAACTTGATGAGCCAACCATCGCAGAGCTTGGAATCGGCAGAAAGTTTCAAAAACCAACTGTTTTTAGCGATTTAAGTGTTTTTGAAAATTTAGAACTTGCAATGGCTGATGATAAAAGATTTAGAAAGACACTGTTTGCAAAGTTAAAATACTCACAAAGAGACAGAATCGAAGAGACGATGAATCTTGTAGGGTTAAAAGATTTTTATAAATGTGAAGCAGGTATACTCTCACACGGACAAAAACAGTGGCTTGAGATTGGAATGCTTATCATGCAAAATCCAAAAATCATGTTAGTGGATGAGCCAGTTGCTGGTATGACACCTGCAGAGGTTGAAAAAACGGGAGAGATTTTAAAAGAACTTTCAAAAACAAGCTCCGTTGTTGTGGTTGAACACGATATGGAATTTATAAGAAGTTTGGCTTCAAAGGTAACCGTTTTACATGAGGGTTCAGTGCTAGCAGAGGGTTCAATGCAAAGCATTCAAAACAATGAAAAAGTAAGAAAAGTTTATTTAGGCGAGTAGATATGTTTAAAGTAGAAAAAATAAATCAGTATTATGGACAAAGCCACACATTAAGAGATGTAAGTTTTGAGTTAGAGCGTGCAAAATGTACTTGCTTGATGGGAAGAAACGGAGTTGGAAAAACCACATTTTGTAAAGTCGCTATGGGACTTTTAGATATAAAAAGTGGTGGGATATTTTTTGAAGACAAAGATATCTCAAAACTCTCAGCTGTAAAAAGAGCATCTTTGGGAATTGGCTATGTACCTCAAGGAAGAGAGATTTTCTCATCTCTAAGTGTAAAAGAAAATTTAGAGATTGGAGTAATGGGAAATAGACACAAGATAAAAAACGTACCAGAAAAGGTATATGAACTTTTCCCTGTTTTAAAAGATATGCAAAACAGAAAAGGCGGAGATCTCTCGGGCGGACAACAACAACAATTGGCCATCGGACGCGCTCTTTGTATTGACCCTGTGATGCTTATCTTAGATGAACCAAGTGAGGGTATTCAACCAAATATCGTTGCACAAATCGGAGATGTTATAGATTATCTAACAAAAGAAGAGAAGATAACAGTTTTACTTATTGAGCAAAAACTGCCATTTGCAAGAAAACATGGAGATAACTTTTTTATCATGGATAGAGGTAGCATCATGGCAAAAGGCGAGATGAGTAAGCTTAGCGATGCTGTTATAAAAGAGTTTTTGTCGGTGTAAAATGAGTTTATCTTTTGGGTTTGATAACAATATATTTTCGCTTAACAAAGTAAGTTTGCCAAGTAGATACTACTACTTTAAAGAGAAGCAAAACTACGTAAAACTCGTGAGTGTTGGGGAAGGACTTTTTCCAAAAGATAAGATAAATAACACTATAAAACTAACAAACTCATCGTTAGTGTTAGCAAGCGAAAGCGCTACAAAAGTTTATAAAAGTAGTGAGCATTTTGCTATAAATAGATTTGATTTTGAACTTCAAAACTCTAATCTAGAGTTTTTAAATGATGAACTTATTTTGTTTAAAAATTCAAAATTATTACAATTTTTTTCTCTTAATTTTGATGAAAATTCAACCTTTTTTTATACTGATTTGTTAAGCAGTGGAAGAAGTTTTGAGAATTATGATTTTTCATCTTTACATGTAAAGAATAAATTCCTACATAACGGCATTTTAGAGTATTTAGAAGAGTATGAGATTGGTGGAAATGAAGTCAAAAAATACTTAGAAGATTTCTCACTTGACAAAAGACTTTTTGCAAAGGTTTATGTAAAGATAAAAAATAGTGAAAGCTTTACATGTAAACTTTTACATGTAAATGTAAATTCCTATGAATATACGCAAAACAAAGCATTTTTAATAGTTTTAGTAAGTGGAGAGACTATAGGCGATTTAAAGTCAAAGATAAAAGAGATTTGGAAGATTTATAGAGAAGAGTCTGGTTTAAAAGAGTTTGATTTAGGAAAGTTTTAGAGGAGTTTTTATGTTTTTAACTAAACGCGAACAAGAAAAATTGATGATTTATACAGCTGCAAAACTCTCATTAGAGAGAAAAGCAAGAGGTTTAAAACTAAATTATCCAGAAGCAGTTGCCATTATTAGTCACTTCATCATCGAAGGTGCAAGAGATGGTAAAAGTGTTAGTGAACTTATGAGTAGTGCTACAAAGATTTTAAACAGAGACGATGTGCTTGACGGGGTTGCCTACATGCTTGACATGGTGCAAGTTGAAGCAACTTTTGAAGATGGCACAAAACTTGTTAGTGTTCATCACCCAATCCCTGTAGATGAAGATAATGAGATAGGCGGATACATCATAGAAGATGGTGAGATAGAGTTAAATGAAAACAGAAACACTATAACCATCGAAGTTGAAAATAGAGGCGATAGACCAGTACAAATTGGCTCGCATTATCACTTTTTTGAAGTAAACAAATATCTCTATTTTGATAGAAAAAAAGCTTATGGTATGAGACTTGATGTCCCTTCTGGAACCTCTGTTAGATTTGAGCCGGGTTCCCACAAGAAAGTCTCACTCATACCGTACAGTGGCAAAAGATTTATAAGCGGATTTAACGGTTTAGTTGAAGGGTTTTTGGATGATGAAGCTGTAAAGCAAAAAGCCTTGTTAAATTTAAAAACATTTCTAGAGGAGTAAGTTCTATGAAAATCTCAAAAACAAAATACGCTTCTATGTATGGACCCACTATAAACGATAGATTTAGACTCTCTGACACAAGTTTGATTGCAAGAATAGAGAAAGATTTCACGCTTTATGGTGAAGAGAGTAAATTTGGTGGTGGAAAAACTATCCGTGATGGCATGAGTCAATCTCCAACTTGCCAAGAAGGGGCAGATTTAATCTTAACTAACGCTATCATCATCGACTACACAGGGATTTATAAAGCTGATATCGCAATAAAAAATGGCAAGATAAGTGCTATTGGAAAATCAGGAAATCCAAACATAACAGACGGCATAACAGAAGGCATGGAAATTGGTGCAAACACAGAGATTTTATCTTGTGAAGGAAAAATCATCACAGCTGGAGGCATCGATACACACATACACTTTATATCGCCAGAACAGATAGATGAAGCTTTGTCTTCCGGGGTTACGACTATGTTTGGTGGAGGAACTGGACCAAATACTGGAACAAATGCCACTACTTGTACGCCAGGAGCTTGGAATTTGCACAAAATGATGCAAAGTGTGGATAACATCCCACTAAACTTTGGTTTTATGGGAAAAGGAAACAGTAGTTCAGGTGAAGCATTAAAAGTGCAGATAAAAGCAGGGGCTTGTGGCTTAAAACTTCATGAAGATTGGGGTTCAACTCCAAAAGCCATAGATACATGTTTGGGTATCGCTGATGAGTTTGATGTTCAAGTTGCGATTCACACAGATACTTTAAATGAGGCTGGATTTGTAGATAGTACCATTGATTCATTTAAAAACAGAATTATCCACACTTTTCACAGCGAGGGTGCAGGAGGTGGACACGCACCAGATATCATGAAAGTTGTTGGACTTAAAAATATCCTACCTTCATCAACAAATCCAACCTTGCCTTACACAAAAAATACCATAGAAGAGCACCTTGATATGCTGATGGTTTGTCATCACTTAAGTCCAAAAATCCCTGAAGATGTGAGTTTTGCAGAGAGTAGAATAAGAGGAAAAACCATAGCCGCAGAAGATGTGCTTCATGACATTGGTGCTATCTCTATAACAAGTTCTGACTCACAAGCTATGGGAAGAGTTGGCGAAGTTATAATTAGAACTTGGCAGGTTGCAGACTCCATGAAAAAACAACGCGGGAAACTTGACATTGACACATATAAAGATGACAATAACCGCATAAAAAGATATATCGCAAAATACACTATAAACCCTGCAATCGCTTGTGGGATAGATGAGATTGTTGGAAGTGTAGAAGTTGGCAAAATGGCGGATTTAGTTTTGTGGAATAGGGCATTTTTTGGAGTAAAACCAGAAATCATCATAAAAGGCGGATTTATAGCTCTTTCAATCATGGGAGATTCAAATGCTTCTATACCAACTCCTGAGCCAAATCTATATAGAAAAATGTTTGGAAGTTTAGGAAAAGCAGCTGCAAATTCGAGCGTACTTTTTACATCAAAATATGCAAAAGAAAACAACACTTTACCAAAGTTAGATAAAAAAATTGTAGCAGTAAAAAACACAAGAAATATCTCAAAAGAAAATATGAAATTAAATAACTTCACAGGCGATATAAAGATAGATAGCGAGAGTTATGATGTGTATGTAAATGGTGAACTTATAGTTTCAAACTTTGTAGATGAGGTTCCACTCGCACGCCGTTATTTTCTATTTTAAGGATCAAAAGTGATAAAAAAAGTTGTTAAACTAAACACAAAAGAACATGCAAGCGACAGCGTTGAACTCTCTTGGTTTGATATGCACAAACCAAACCTAACTGCCATAACACAAAAAGGCGTTGAGTTCATAGTAAAAGTAAAAGGCTCACACTTACATGTAAACGATATTTTAGTTTGTGATGATGGTTACGCTATAGCTATAAACAGGGCACACGATGATGTTTATATCTTAGAGTTTAAAGATGCTCTTTTATTTGCAAAAACAGCTTACGAGATAGGAAATAGACACCAACCAATCAATATAGAAAACAACAAAATCACAGCACTTCAAGACTTAAGCATAGAAGATATCATCTTAAATCTTGAGCGAGATGAAAGTGTAAGCGTGGCAAAAACTAAAACATTTTTTAAGTCAAATGCAAAAGCGTCACACTCACACTAAGGCGTTAAGTAGATTTACGCAGATACTTGATAGCTCCTTCCCAAATGGAGCTTTTACGCACTCTTTTGGGCTTGAACCATTTGTCTTAGAAGGTATCATAAAAGATAAAAACTCACTTTTTTCATTCTTGAAAAATGTCATATCATATCAGTATGAAAAGTTTGAATTTCCAATCATCACAAAGGTTTATGAGTATTGTGAAAGTGGCAAATTGAACCTAATAGTAAAGTTAGATAAAAAGATACAAGCTATGCAAATGTATGAATTTGCAAAAGCCTATAAAAATATCGGCGAAAACATTTTTTTTCAACTTCAAAACTTAGAGCTTAAAAAGAGTATAACTAAGAGCTATTTTTTACATGTAAAAGATAGAAAAACTCCAGCAAATGAAATGGTTATACTTGGTATTTTTGCTTATGAGAGTAGTTTACATGTAAAAGATTTTATGGCTCTTTTTGCAAAGAAAAATCTGATGAATATAGCAACAAGCTCTCTTAAAGTCTCAAGACTAAAACCAAGTGAAGTGCAAGAGATTTTGTTTATGATCGATGATATTTTAGACGCTTCTGTGGAGAAAAAATATAGTAAAATTTCAAACTTCAATCCATTTTTTGAAGAGATTATATTTAAACACAAACATTTAGAACCAAAACTTTTTACAACTTGAGGATACGATGAAAAGCATAAAAATAGGCGTAGCAGGACCAGTTGGAAGTGGCAAAACTTCTTTAATAGAAAGCCTAACAAACTTACTTAAAAACGAACATAAAGTAGCGATTATTACAAATGATATATACACAAAAGAGGATGCAAACTACCTAAAAAGTCACCTTGATATCGATAGTGAAATGATTGTAGGCGTTGAAACGGGAGGCTGTCCGCATACCGCTATACGAGATGACATCTCGATGAATAAAAAAGCTTGTATAGAACTTGAAGAGAAGTTTGCACCAGAAATCATCTTTGTAGAGAGTGGAGGAGACAACCTATCGGCTACCTTTTCTTATGAGCTTGTGGACTTTTACATGTACATTATTGATGTGGCACAGGGTGCCGATATACCAAGAAAAAAAGGTGCAGGACTTTTATATAGTGATTTGCTCGTTGTAAATAAAACTGACTTAGCTCCATTTGTTGATGTTGATTTGGTAAGCATGAAAGAGGATGTAGAAAAAAATAGAAAAAATAAGCCATTTTTGTTTGTTTCTAAAAAAGATAATAACACACTTTTAAAACTCAAAAGTTGGATAGAAGCACTTTTATAATTTTACATGTAAAAAACATTTTAAACTTTTTTGGAATATTTTTACTTGTAAAATTCTTGGATGTTTTTTCCGTGCATTGCGGCAAAAACCGTTAAGAAATTTGAGTGAGAAAGCGTTAAGAAAAATAAATGTTTGAGGTATTCCGAGTTTTTGTTTTTTAGCTTTCGAACGACAATTTTAGGTTTTTAAGCACTAGCACTTGAATTTTGTTTCTTTTTTTCCAAGAAAAAGAAAGAGAAGAAAGCCAAAACTTTAGTTGCAATAACTAAGAGCAAAAAGATTTAAGTTCGCATACAAAACCTCTTCCTATCATAAATTGACATTTTGAATAAAATTGAATATAATTGAATAAAAATTATTTGGCAAGGACAAGGATAAAAGATGAAAACTGTAACCATGAGAGTTGATGATGAAACTTATCAAATCATAAAAACAGCTGCAGATGGCGAAAGAAGAAATATATCTAATTTTATAGAGTTTGCAACTATGCAGTATCTAAGCTCGTCAGTATATGTTGATGATAGTGAAATGGACGAAATTTCAAATGATAAAGAGTTAGTTAAAGCCTTAAAACAAGGGTTAAAAGAAGCAAAAGCGAAAGAGTATAAAATTGTATAATTTCTCTATAGCAGAAACTAAAAGTTTTGAAAAATTAAAAGAGAAGTTGGACAAAAAACTATATACAAAAATAGAAACTTATATCTATCCGCAACTTCGTTCAAATCCTTTTTATGGCACAAATATCAAAAAACTAAAAGGCGAATTTGAAGGATACTATCGATATAGACTTGGAAATTATAGGCTTTTTTATATCATCGACAATGAGAAAATTTTAGTAATTATAGTTGATTTTAAACATAGGCAAAATTCATACGATTAACAATTTTTTATGCTTTGCAATTTACATGTAAAGCTACAAAACCTTTAAAATCTCTTCTTCTAAATCTTCAAGTGGTTTTTTAACCAAACTATATTCTAAAAATTGTGTTTTGTTAAAAGTTCTCTGTCTCTTGGCAAGTTTTGCTGTGTTTGTTGCGATTTTGTTTCCCATCTCTTCAAGCGAGTAAATCCCATCAAAGTAGTCTATAACCTCTTTTAATCCTATGGCTTTCATGCAGTTTGGCTCTCTTGTGTATTTTTTCTCTAGCCTTGCAACTTCATCAACAAGCCCAGCTTCAATCATCTTTTTAGTTCTAATCTCTATCCTTTTTCGCAAAACTTCCCTATCCGTTTCTATCTCAAATATTGGCAAATTTTTGATGATTGGCTCTCTTAGTGTTCGTTTTAAAAAAACGCTTGGAACTTCCTCTGTTTCGTAGTAAATCTCAAGCCATTTTTCTATGCGATAACTGTCATTTTCTTCTATCTTTAGAGATGCTTCAAAGTCTATGTTTTTTATAAGTTCATGAGAAGCTTTTAAATCTCTCAAAGCTCTTAGTGTTTTTGCCCTGTTTTCTTCGCTTATGAGAGGTTTGTCGCTAAGACCACTTAGCATCGCTTTTAGGTAAAAACTCGTTCCTCCTACTATGATGAGAGGCACATTTTTCTTTTGTGATATCTCAAAACTTTTTTTGTATAAATCAAAAAATATAGTCACGTTAAAGGCTTCATTTGGGTAAATCTCATCTATACCAAAATGCAAAATATCTCCCATCTCTTCTTTTGTTGGTTTTGCTGAGGCTATATCTATCTCTTTGTAGATAGAGAGTGAATCAAGCGATAGTATGATTCCACCCACTTTTTTTGCTAGCTTTATGCCCAAGTCACTTTTTCCTGAAGCAGTTGTTCCTATAATCGCAATTTGCATATTTTGCCTTCAATTTTTTGGTTAAATTATAACAAAATAAGCCATTTATTTGTAAAATCTCTCATTTTTACATGTAAAGGTATAATTTGTCAAAATTTTTAGCCGTTTTAAAAGATATAAACGAACTTATCGTATTTAAACACTCCGTTTTTGCATTGCCATTTATTTTTATCGCTATGATTGTTGCATCCGCTCAGTTAAGCGGAACTCCTTGGTTTGGCTTTAAACTACTTATTTTAGGGCTTTTATGTGCAGTTAGTGCTAGAAACTTTGCTATGAGTTTTAACAGATTTTGTGATGAAGATATAGACAAACATAACCCAAGAACTGCAAGTCGTCCAAGTGTTGATGGGCGAATCGGCAAAAGAAATATGATAATTTTCATCGTCATAAACGCAGCTATTTTTATAATCGTTGCATTTTTTATAAACAAAACCGCTTTTTATCTCTCTTTTCCAATTCTCATAATACTTGGCGGTTACTCGCTTTTTAAGAGATTTTCTCCTTTGGCACATTTGGTTTTGGGTCTGTCTTTAGGACTTGCACCAATCGCTGGAAGTATCGCAGTTTTAGGAACTACAACACTTTGGGTTTGGCTACTTTGTTTTGGAGTTATTTTTTGGGTTGCTGGGTTTGATTTGCTTTACTCTTTGCAAGATATAGATTATGACAAAGCAAATAATCTGCACTCGATTCCATCGCGATATGGCTGGGATGCAACGTTTTTTATCTCATTATTATTTCACGGTTTAACTATACTTTTTTGGTTACTTTTTGTCATCGCTGCAAATCTTAGTTTTCTCTCATATTTTGCTGTTATCGTAAGCGGAGTTATACTTTTTTGTGAACATAGAATAGTAAGGCGCGACTTTACAAAGATAGATAGAGCGTTTTTTACGCTCAATGGTTATCTTGGTATTATATTTTTCTTGTTTGTTTTGTTAGATTTGATTTTTATCGTATAATACTTAAATTTAAAAATTTGGAGATTGTTTAGATGGATACAATGTTACTTGTAGCACTATTTGTAGTGATGGTTTTAGTTGTAATTTTCATAGTTGTCAAAGATAGAGAAGTCGAGAGAAGACTTAACCTTTTTGCAAGCATCATAGAAGATATAAATAGACAAAATCATGACTTAAAAAAGAACTCTATCCAATTTCAAAACTTTGGTGATAACAAAGAAGATTTAGAGAAAAAGCTAGAGAGTGCTATACAAACAAAGGTTCAACCGCTAAATGAAACTATAGAAAAAGTAAAAAGCATAACGCAAGACTATCATGACAAGAAAAAAACTCAAGATAGTGATGTTTCATTTGAACAAGATAAACCGCTTGATTATGAAAAAGAGGCTGTAAATCTATATAAACAAGGTAAAACAGAGATAGAAATAGCAGAGGCTCTTGGTTTACATGTAAGCGAAGTCGAGTTTATCTTAGGACTTAACGACTTAAAATGACGCAAAATATCGATAAAAGTTGGAGCGAGATAGTAGAAAACTCGCTTCACTCTTTAAGTAGTGAATATCAAAACTTTTTAAATACTTCTGATACTTACTTTCCAAATAGAGACAATTTTCTAAATGCCTTTAAAACTCTTTCCTTTAAAAACACAAAAGCTATACTTTTTGGGCAAGACCCATATCCAAGGGTACAGAGTGCTATAGGTTACGCATTTATAGATGGTAAAGTAAAAACTCTCTTTAGTGCAAATGGACTCTCAAAAGAGGTAAACAGAGCTACAAGTTTGCGAAATTTTATGAAAATGTTATTGCTCGCGGACAATAAACTACAAGAAGATGATTTATCGCAAGATGCGATAGCAATGCTTAAAAAAGATGAGATGATAAACTCTATATTTGAGTTAAAAGACAACTTTGAAAAAAATGGGATTTTGCTTTTAAATACATCTTTAGTATTTACAAAAAAAGACGACACCTCTTTACATGTAAAAGAGTTTAAGCCATTTGTTAAAACATTTTTAGATGAGCTTGGAGACAAAAAGCTTGATTTGATTTTGTTTGGTTCTATGGCAAAAGATATAAAAAAACTGCTTCCAAATAAGCACAATTTTACTCTTGTTGAAACCTCTCATCCTTACAATGTGGATTTTATTACAAATAAAAAAGTGTTAGAGTATTTTTCAAAATTTAAACTACTTAAAAAACAATAATAGTGATTTAAGTTTGTTAAGTATAATAATCATATTAAAATATTAGGTTGATATATGTTGATAGATGGACATGGACGAACAGTCGATTATCTGCGGATTTCAGTAACTGAAAGATGCAATTTTCGTTGTCAGTACTGTATGCCCGACAAACCTTTTTCTTGGGTTCCTCATGAAAAAATCCTCTCATACGAAGAGATGTTTTCATTTATAAAGGTTGCTATTGATGAGGGCGTTACAAAGATTAGAATAACAGGCGGAGAGCCATTAGTACGGCCTCATCTTGATGTTTTGATTAGAACGATAAGCGAATACAAAAAAGATATAGATTTAGCTCTTACAACAAATGCTTTTCTTTTGGAAAACATGGCAGAAAAGCTTTATGATGCAGGACTTAAACGCATAAACGTTTCACTTGATAGTCTAAAAAACGATGTTATACACAAAATCTCAAAAGTTGATGCACTTCCAAAAATACTCAAAGGCATAAATAAAGCTCTTGAAGTTGGATTAAAAGCAAAGATAAATATGGTTCCACTAAAAGGCATAAATGATAAAGAGATTATAGACGTTTTGGAGTATGCAAGAGAGAGAAGAATCATGATAAGATTTATCGAGTTTATGGAAAATACTCATGCAAACTCTGATATTAAAGGGTTAAAATCCGAAGAGATAAAAAACGAAATCGCAAAAAAATACAAATTTCATGATATAGGAAAAGTTGGAGCATCTCCAGCAGAGAGATACCAACTTGAAGATGGTTATGTTTTTGGGATAATAGACCCACACAAACATGACTTTTGTGCTGACTGCAATAGAATCAGATTAACTGCTGAAGGACTTTTGATACCTTGTTTGTATTTTGATGAAGCTATGAGTATAAAAGATGCTGTTAGAGTTGGCGATATAAACAAAGCAAGTGAGATTTTAAGAACTGTTTTGAAAAACAAACCAGAGAAAAATCGCTGGGGAAATAAAGAAGAAAACGAGACAAGTTCTCGCGCATTTTATCAAACAGGTGGTTGATTGCTCTATCTTGTTGAGAGTTTTTTAAGTATCCAAGGTGAAGGAAAATACGCTGGAACGCCTTCTGTGTTTTTCAGATTTGGTGGATGCAACTTTACATGTAAGGGTTTTGATACTGAGTTTGAAACAAAAGATGGTGAAAAATTAGCTGGTTGCGACTCGTTTTTTGCAGTTGATGTAAAAAACTTTAAAGACAGTTGGGATGCGTATGAAAATTCTCAAAAACTTTTTGAAAAGTTGCTTTTTTTTACCAAAGATTTAAATTATCTGCCTGATTTGGTTATAACCGGTGGTGAACCTTTGTTGCACCACACTAACGAAGTTTTTTTTGGTTTTGTAAAAAAAGCGCTAAAGCATGGTTTTAGAGTTTGTGTTGAGACAAATGCAAGCATAGTTATGGATTTTGAAAAATATGAGATATATAAAAATCTTATATTTGCCATGAGTGTTAAACTCTCAAATTCTGGCGAGAAAAAAGAAAAAAGAGTAAACTTAAAAGCCATAGAAACCATTTGCAAAAATGCCAAAGAGGCTTTTTTCAAGTTTGTTGTTAGGAAAAAAATGATAGAAAAAGGACAGGCAAAAGAGGAAATTAGCGAGATAACTTCTTCTTTTAAAAATGTGCAAGTTTACTGTATGGCACTTGGAAAAGACAGGTTTGAGCTTTTGGAAAATGATAAGAGTGTGATAGATTTTTGCATACAAAATGGTTATATCTACACAGATAGAGTTCACATAAGAGTTTGGGATAATAAAAAAGGTGTTTAAATGATAATTAGAAAAATGTTTAAATTTGAAAACGCTCATATCGTGCGAAATTGCTCTACAAAAAGATGTAGAACAAGCATACATGGGCATTCATATAAAGTTGAGCTTCTTTTTACTTCCAAAAGTTTTGATAATGCTGGGATGATTTACGATTTTGGACTGATGAAAAGTGGCATTAAAGATTTAATTGAGATTTTTGACCACTCCATAACTCTTTGGAGCAGGGATGATAAGGGCTATATTGAAGCTATGAAAAAATACTCTGCAAGATGGGTTGAGCTTCCAGTAAGTCCAACTGCTGAGCAGTTTGCAAGAGTGATTTTCATCATGGTAGATTTGCTTTTAAAAAATACAACATTTGTAAATGGCGAAGGAGAGATAGAACTTGATAGCGTGATAGTTCATGAAACCGACACAGGATACGCAAAAGCAAACAGAGATGATGCTTTTAGTGAAGTCTTTGGGCACATAAATCCAAACGATATAAAGATTTCAGAAGCAATTTGTGAAGATTTTGAAAATCCAAATTTGTGGAATGACATTTTGGGTGGCAAAAAATTTATAAATAAAAAAACAGTTTAGAGGAAAACAAAAGTGAAAAAAGTTTTAGTATTAATAGCCTTGGGATTTTTTATAACTGGCTGTGGAGATAGCAATAAAAAAAGTGATACACAGTTAAATGAAAGCATTGCATCAAGCATTGAGACAATAAATAAAAACATTGATACAACAACAGAGGTTTTAAACAATGCAACATCAAAAATCATAGAAAAAAGTGGTGAATTGGCAAAAGATGTCGCAGGAAAATCAAGTGAAATTTTAGATGATGTAAAAACTCATAGTAACGAAATATTAGAAAAAGCAAAAGTAGCTGGAAGTGAAGTTTTAAATAGCACAAAAGATGTGGCAAGTGAGGCTTTAAACAAAACAAGCCAAGCAGTAAGCACAGTGACAGAAAAAACACAAGAGGTAGGCCAGAAAGTTTTAGATAAATCAAGTGAAGCTGTAAATTCTACAAAAGAGAGTGCAAACAAAACTTATCACGAAGCAGTAAAACCAAAGGTTGAAGAGGCTACAAAAAAAGCCGAAGAAGTTTTAAATGTTTTAACAACCACAAGTGCAGATATAGAAGCTGGCAAAAAAGTTTATGCAAAATGTCAAGCCTGTCATGGGAAAAATGCCGATATAGAAGTGTTTAAAAAGAGCCAAAATATCTCAAAATGGAGCAAAGACAACATTGTTGAAGCCATGAAGGGATATAAAGCAGGAACTTACGGCGGAACCATGAAAAATACGATGACTTCGCTTGTGAAAAATATGAGTGAAGAAGAGTTTGTGAATGTTGCAGATTATATAGTAAGTTTAAATAAATAATGCAAGAAACATACATCTTAACAAGCAACATAATCTCATACTCGTCTATGATTTTTATCGTTTGCGCACTTTTTGGTGTTGCAATTTTTCTTTTTACAAGTGATATGGTACAACTAAAGAAAAGATACAAGCTTTTAATGCCAATGTATTATATGTTTTTCTCAATCATCTGCTTTTGTGGATTTATACTTTTAACGTTTAAGCATTTCACGTTTTCACTAACAAATTTTGTTATGCTCATCGTTTGGCTTATTATCCTTGCAACAAGTATAAAGTCTTATAAACTCTACAAAAACAGCACTTTATCTTTAAAATTTCAACAATTTACTCTTATAAAATATGTTAGTGATATATTGCTTGTTTTCTTAGTCTTTACATGTATAAAATATCTTGGACTCTAAAATGCAATTTACGTATCACGAAGATGCAAAAAATAGCACTTTAAAGATTGAGGGACAAAGTTTTGTTCATCTTTTTAAATCAAGAAGAGCAAACACTGAGGAACTTTTAAACTTTAGAAATTTAAAAGATAACAATCTTTATCGTTACAAAATTTTAGAGATAAACAAAAAAGATGCTTTTTGTGAACTCATTGAAACTCTGCAAGATGAGAAAAAAACACAAAAACCTTTCACTCTTGCTTGGAGTGTGATTGACCCAAAAACCATAGAAAAAACCCTTCCATTTTTAAATGAGATAGGAGTTGAAAAGATAATTTTTGTCTATACAAGATTTTCACAACATAACTTCAAAATTGACATTGAAAAATTAAAAAGAGTTTTAATAAACTCTTGTGAGCAATGCGGAAGAGCCGATTTGATGGAGTTTGAAGTTATAAAATCGCTAAATGAATTTATGAAAAAATATGATGATTTTGGAGTTATAGACTTTTCATCAAATCGCATGGAAGAGTTTACATGTAAACTTCCAAACACTTGGCTTGTTGGCTGCGAAGGTGGATTTAGCAAAGAAGAAAAAGAGTTGCTAAGTCAAAAAATAACTATAGGATTTGAAACTTCAAATATTTTAAGAAGTGAAAGTGCTGCTGTTGCCATATCTTCAAAAATAATTCTTTAACATCTTGAATTCTCATCAACTTTTTGTTATAATCACAGCCCTTCTTATGACTATACTTAAATAAAACTATATTCAGAAGGTTAAATCATTTTAAATCTCAAGGAAAAATTATGAAAAAAGATATACATCCAGAATACGTAGAGTGTACTGTAACTTGTGCTTGTGGCAATAGTTTTACAACTATGTCAAACAAAAAAGCAATGAGAATCGACATCTGCAGTTCTTGCCATCCATTTTTTACAGGAAGCGAGAAGATAGTTGACTCTGCTGGTCGTGTTGAAAAATTTAAGAAAAAATACAACATGAAATAAAAAAGTAAAGATTTGCTTTACTTTGTTCCTACCCCGATAGGAAATCTTGAAGATATTTCGGTAAGGGCTTTAAGGCTCCTTACCACAACTCCTATTATTTACTGCGAAGATACAAGAGTAACAAAAAAACTTATAACACTTTTAAAAGAAAAACACAACTTAACTTTTACATGTAACCAAACTTTTATATCTCTTCATTCACACAATGAAGAAGAGACAGTAAAAAAGTTAAATGTGGAAGATTTTTTACAAAACGATGTTTTGTATGTAAGTGATGCTGGAATGCCAGGCATTAGTGATCCTGGTATTTTACTGGTAGAATTTGCACAAAAAAATGGCATAAAATATGAAGTTCTCCCAGGTGCAAACGCTGCTCTTGTTGGACTTGTCTCGAGCGGTTTTAGTGGAAACAGATTTTATTTTTATGGATTTTTACCGCACAAAAACGAAGCAAGAAAGAGTGAATTAACGCAGATTTTATCTTTTACATGTAATGTTATTTTATATGAATCAACTCACAGAATTTTAAAACTCACCGAAGAATTTTCTCTTCTTGCCCCAAATAGAGAAATTTTTATCATTAAAGAAGCTACAAAAAAGTACGAAACTCATTTTTTAGGAACTGCAAAAGAGGTTCATGAAAAAATGAAAAATTCAAATACAAATGGCGAATTTGTAGTAATTTTAAAAGGTTTAGAGCAGCCAAAGGGCGAAGCACTTACAAAAGAAGATATTTTATCTTTAAATATACCAAACAAACAAAAAGCAAAACTTTTATCAAAAATGTCTGGAATCTCCACAAAAGAGTGGTACGAAAAGCTAAATAACTAAGGCGTTTGGATTAAGTTTAAGCCATTTTGGATAAAATAGCCCCCATGATTATTTACGGAAAACAACTATTTTTACATCTGTTAAACCGCTATCCAAAGAGGATTTTGAACGTTTTTTTGGCAAAAGAGTGTGATAAAAAACTTTTTTCACAAATCGCAAGATTAAATGTTCCTATTGAAAGATTAGATAGCAAAAAAGCTCAAGCTTTAGCTCGTGGTGGAAATCATCAAGGATTTTTGGCCCAGATTGAACCAGTGGAATTTGCAAGCTTTGATGTGCTCAAAAAAGAGAAATTTTTAGTAATGCTTGTTGGTGTTACAGATGTTGGAAACATAGGAGCTATAGTTCGCTCAATCTACGCTTTTGGTGTTGATGGACTTATCATCTCTGGTGTTAAACAGATTAACATGGAAGGTATTTTGCGAACAAGCAGTGCAGCGGCGTTTGAACTTCCAATTTGTTTGATGCAAAATGAGTTAGATACTTTAAATGAGTTAAAACAAGTTGGTTTTGAACTAGTAGCAGCAGATATGAGTGGTGAAAACGTAAAAGATGCAAGTTTTAAAGATAAAAAAGTTTTAATAATGGGTAGTGAGGGCGATGGGCTTAACAAAAAAGTTCTAAACAAATGTGACAAAAAGGTTAGTATCCGCATGAAAAGAGTATTTGATTCTTTGAATGTTAGTGTTGCAACAGCTATTTTATGCGATAGGATGAGCAATGGATGATATAAAGGTTTTAGAAGAGATAGGCTTACGTGAGGTTTCAAGAAAAACATACATTGAGACTAAATATCTAAAGTACATGGTTGAGAAAGATTTTGCAAAACTAAACCGTGCAAATGCTATAGGTTTTGCTAGAGTCATAAAAAGAGAGTATGGGCTAAATCTTGACAGTTGGATAGCCGAGTTTGAAGCTTTTTACAAAGAGAGTAATCCAGCAAAAGATGAAGAACAAATCTTCATAGATACAAGACCAAAACTACTGCAAAATAAAATATTTATAGTAGTCATCATAGTTTTTTTAATACTTCTTTGCGGATTTTTGTACTCATTTTTTACAAATAAGCAAAATAATATAACAAATCTAAATACAAACATAAGTCAAGAAGTTATAGTTTCACCTATAGTTGAACAAGCAAGAGAGAATATAACAAATCTATCAAATACAGAAGTGATAAATGAAAACGCTTCTACTTTGAGTGCTATAAACCAAGAGATGGCTAATGAGCCTCAAAATATGACTAGATTTGAAAACGAAGTAGCACAGGTTGAAAACAAACCAAGCTTTGCTTATAGTGAGGCTATATTGAAGCCAAATGCGAAACTTTGGGTAGGAATTATAGATTTATCAGATTTTAAAAGAAAAGTTTATACACAAAGTGAAGAGATAAAGATAGATTTAACAAAGGAACAAATCATTGTTACAGGACATGGAAACTTTGAGCTTCAAAATACAAATTCAAACGACTTATCACTTAAAGGGCAATCTTCTGTTTTCTTATATGTAAAAGATAATACTATAAAACAGATAACAAGAGATGAGTTTAGAGCACTAAACAAGGGTAAATCTTGGTAAAAAAAATTATTTTAATATTTGCTCTTTGTTTTGTCGCTAATGCCGACTTACTCGAAGATAAAATTAAAAATTTTATTGGTGAAACAAAGTATAATGAGTCAAAAAACTTAATATCATATCTATTTTCATCAACACAAAAATATTACAAAAATGATGATATTAATTCCATAGCAGTTTTAGAAACTTTGAAAGATGGTGGATTGATTGAACTTTTTTCTAAAGATCCTCAAGATATTGAACTTATCTTTACTACAAAATACCATCCAGTGATTTTCATGAGAGTTATATCGGAATCTTTAAACTCCATGGGTTATACTTATGTTTTAACCAAAAAAATTTCAAAATCAACAGAGGGTTTTATGTGGCATGTGGTAGTTGCAAGTAAAAATATCCCAAGTCCAATACTTTTAAATACCTTTTTAAACTCAAAAGGTTGTGAGATTGAAAATGTTGAAAAAGATGGAAATATTTGGAGATATAGTATCAATTCGGAATTTGCAAAGATTGATTCGCTTGATATAAAAGTTGGTGAAAACGAACAGTTAAAAAAACCATTGGTCGCTTACATGGTGAGTGCGAAGGATGCTTCAAGTATAACCATAAGAAGCCATAATGCAGATTTTTGGTACCCAAGAGTTACATTTCTTGATGGAAATTTAAAGTTAATAGAAAAAGTTGATATGGATGAGAGAAGATATGCAGTAAAACTGAGTATTCCAAAAAATAGCGTTTACATAAAAATAGAAGATAAATATACACTTGAAAATATAAAAAGAGGACTGAACGTACTGCTAAATTAGTAGCACAAAAAGCCTCAAAAAAGGATAAAAGATGTTTGATGAGATTCGTTTTAATACAATAGAGAGATTGCCAAATTATGTTTTTGCGGTAATTAGCGAATTAAAATTAAAAGCCAGACAAAATGGAGATGATGTTATAGATTTTTCTATGGGAAATCCAGATGGCAGAACACCACAACACATAATAGATAAATTAATAGAATCAGCAAATAAGTCAAAAACCCATGGCTACTCAGCAAGTCAAGGTATTTATAAATTAAGACTAGCGATTTGTAACTTTTATAAAAGAAAATATGGCGTTACGTTAGACCCAAACACAGAAGCTGTTGCAACTCTTGGAAGCAAAGAGGGTTATGTGCACATGGTTCAAGCTATAACAAATCCAGGTGATGTTGCTATCGTGCCTGACCCTTGTTATCCTATACACTCTTATGCATTTATAATCGCAGGCGCAAACGTGCACAAAATGGATTTAGATTTTAATGAACAGTTCGAGCTTGACACTGAGCAATTTTTTAAAAAATTAAAAAAAGCGATTAGTGAGAGTTTTCCAAAACCAAAATATGTAGTTGTAAACTTTCCTCACAATCCAACAACTGTAACTGTTGAAAAAAGTTTTTATAAAGATTTGGTAGATTTAGCTAAAAAAGAGAGATTTTATATCTTAAGTGATATTGCTTATGCTGAACTTACCTTTGATGGATACAAAACCCCTTCTATTTTAGAGATTGAAGGTGCAAAAGATGTTGCAGTTGAGAGTTATACGCTTTCAAAAACTTACAATATGGCAGGCTGGAGAGTTGGTTTTGTGGTTGGCAATAAAAAAATAGTAGCAGCACTTAAAAAGATAAAATCTTGGTTTGATTATGGTATGTTTACACCAATCCAAGTTGCTTCAACTATAGCACTTGATGGACCACAAGAGTGTGTTGATGAAATCATTGATGTTTATAAAAAAAGAAGAGATGTTTTAATAGAGAGTTTCGCTGCAGCTGGTTGGGAGTTAAACAAACCAAAGGCGTCAATGTTCGTTTGGGCAAAATTGCCAGAATGTGCAACTCATTTAGGAAGTTTAGAGTTTTCAAAACAACTCTTAACAGAAGCGAAAGTAGCAGTAAGCCCAGGTGTTGGTTTTGGCGAATATGGTGAAGGGTATGTAAGAATTGCTCTCATTGAAAATGAAAACAGAATCCGTCAAGCAGCACGAAATATAAAAAAATATTTAAGTACATTAAAGAAGTAAGATGATAAAAGTAGCAATTTTAGGGGTTGGCACAGTTGGCAGTAGTGTTGCAAATATCTTAGAAAAAAATGCCAAAATCATTGAAGCAAGAAGTGGAAAAAAAATCGTTCCTGTTATCGGCGTTGTAAAAAATTTAAACAAACAAAGAGATGTAAAAATACCTCTAACTGACGATATGGACAGTGTTTTAGATAGAAACGATATAGATATTTATGTTGAACTTATGGGTGGAGTTGATGAAGCATATAGGGTTGTAAAAAAAGTTTTACAAAAAGGCAAAACAGTAGTTACTGCAAATAAAGCGCTTCTAGCTTATCACAGATATGACTTGCAAAAAGATGCTAACGCAAACGGTGCATCAATTGGTATAGAAGCAAGCGTTGCTGGCGGTATTCCTGTTATCAAAGCTTTGCGTGAAGGACTTAGTGCAAATCAAATCTTAGCGATTAAAGGCATTATTAACGGAACTTGTAACTATATCTTAACTAAGATGATGAATGAAAAAGTCTCATTTGCTGAAGTTTTAAAAGAGGCTCAAGAGTTAGGCTACGCAGAAGCCGATCCAACCTTTGATGTTGGCGGATTTGATGCTGCTCATAAACTTTTAATACTTGCAAGTATAGCTTATGGTATAGATGCTAAACCAGAAGATATTTTGATTGAAGGTATTGAAAACATTGGAAGCGAAGATATATATTTTGCAAAAGATTTTGAGTATAACATCAAGCTTCTAGGAATTGCAAAAAAAGTTGGCAAAAAAGTAGAACTTCGTGTGCATCCAGCACTTGTTCCAACTGAAAAAATGATAGCAAAAGTTGATGGAGTTATGAACGCAGTAAGTGTTGTTGGTGACTGCGTTGGTGAAACTGTATATTATGGTGCAGGAGCTGGAGGAGACGCAACAGCAAGTGCCGTAATCGCTGATATTATTGACATAGTAAGAGAAGATAAAAACTCTCCAATGCTTGGTTACATGTACTCTCTAGATAAAGAAAAACTAACTCTTATGAGTCCAGATGATATAGAGACAAAATACTATTTTAGAGTAAAAGTAAAAGATGAGATTGGAGTTCTAGCAAAAATAGCTTCACTTTTAGAAAAATCAAATATTTCAATAGATAGCTTTTTGCAAAAACCAGAAATAAAACAATCACTATTTACAACACTTCTTTTTGCAACACACAAATGCAAAGAAAAAGATGTAAAAAAAGCCCTAAAAGAGATAGAAACACAAGATTTTGTGGTTGAGAAACCAGTTATGATTAGGATTGAGGATTAAAGGGTGGATACAAATGCTTTTGGCAAAAAAGCAGAAAAAACCGCAATAAAATACTTAAAAAAACAGGGATTAGAAGTTCTAAAAGAGAACTTTTATTCCCGTTTTGGTGAGATAGATATCATCGCAAAAGACAAAACAAAACTTCATTTCATAGAGGTAAAATCTACACAAAATGATTACGATCCTCTATTTAGAATTACGCCTTCCAAATTAAATAAAATCATAAAAACGATAGAGTATTATTTCTTACAAAATAGCGAAAATATGGACTATCAAATCGATGCAATAATAGTAAACAACGATAAAATAGAGTGGATAAAAAATATTGATTACTAAAACTTATTAGTCTAAATTAATAGGTTTTATTTAAAGTTATCAGTGTATAATTTGTAGAAATTTAGAAAATTCTGAGGAGAAACTAAAATGGGTAAATATATCGAATTGACAACTTCAAATTTTGAAAATACGATAAAAGATGGTGTTGTTCTAGTTGATTTTTGGGCACCTTGGTGCGGACCTTGTAGAATGATAGCTCCAGTTATCGAAGAGCTAGCAAGCGAGTTTGAAGGAAAAGCAAAAATCTGCAAAGTAAATACAGACGAAGAGCAAGATATTGCTATAAAATATGGTATCCGCTCAATTCCAACAATCATGTTTTTTAAAGGTGGAGAGTTGGTTGACCAAATGGTTGGTGCTTCATCAAAACAGGTTTTAACAGATAAAATTAAATCTTTTCTTTAATATTTTAGGCGAGCCTAAAAACTCGCCCCTTCTCTAATAAAAAATTATTTACATGTAAGTATTAACTACAGTGTTTACATGTAAATAATTTAAATAACAGGATAAAAAATGAGCGACAAAATTTTAGATTTAGCAATCATAGGTGGCGGACCAGCTGGACTAAGTGCCGGGCTTTACGCAACAAGAGGCGGACTTAAAAACGTTGTTATGTATGAAAAAGGTGTTCTTGGCGGACAAATAACAAAAAGTAGCGAAATCGAAAATTACCCAGGTGCGATAGATGTTGTCTCTGGTTTAGAGTTAATGGAAAAATGGCCAGAGCAATGTATGAGATTTGGTTTAAAACACGAAATGATTACAGTTTTAAGAGTAAGTAAAAATAGTGATGAAACATTCACGCTGCTTTTAGAAGACAAAAGCGAAGTAAAAGCAAAAAGTGTCATCGTTTGTACCGGTGCAAATCCTAAAAAATCAGGCGTAAAAGGTGAAGATGAATTTTATGGACGTGGAGTTAGCTTTTGCGCAACTTGTGATGGATTTTTTTATAGAAATAAAGAAGTAGCAGTTTTAGGTGGTGGAGATGCTGCACTTGAAGAAGCACTATTTTTATCAAACCTTTGTTCGAAAGTTTATGTTATCCATAGACGCGATAGCTTTAGAGCTTGTCCTGCAACAGTTCATAGAGCACAGAGAGTTGATAAAATAGAATTTATTTTAGACTCAACAGTAAAAGAGATTTATGGCGACAAAATGGGCGTTAATGGTGTTATTTTAACTAACAAAGAAGGAGTGGATAGAGACTTAAAAGTTCCTGGAATCTTTGTATTTGTTGGAATGCATGTAAACAATGAAGTTTTAAAACAATCTGACGGTAGCTTTATCTGCGATATGAGTGAAGGTGGAGAAGTTGTAGTTGATATAAATATGAAAACTTCAACCAAAGGACTTTTTGCAGCTGGAGATATAAGGATTGACGCTGCTAAACAAGTTGTTTGTGCCGCAGGAGATGGCGCGCTTGCTGCGATTAGAGCTATAACTTATTTAGAAACACTTCATCATTAATATAAGGATATAAATGATTAAAATCGGTATTCACGGCTCAACGGGAAGAGTTGGCAAAACACTTATAGAAAATCTAAAAAACGATAAAAACGCGGAGGTTTCATGCCTTCACGCGATAGACAAATTTAGTTTCAATATAGATAAAAACATAAAAGTCACAGATAGTTTAGAAGTTTTATTTGAAAATAGTGATGTGATTATAGATTTTACTTCACCATCTGGCACAACAGCACTATTAAAATATGCGCAAAGTTGCCCAAAACCTCTTGTTATTGGGACAACTGGTCTTGACGTTGAACAACTCTCATTTTTAAATAGAGTATCAGATAAAATGCCAATTTTATATTCAACAAATATGTCTTTAGGGGTTGCGGTTTTAAATCGTTTAGTTGCTCTTGCATCTAGTGCTCTTGGGGATTACGATATAGAGATAGTAGAACAACATCACAGACATAAAAAAGATGCACCAAGTGGAACAGCATTGACTTTGGGAGAATTTGCAGCTCACGCTCGTGGACTTGATCTTGCAAAGGTGAGAATAAGTGGGCGCGATGGGTTAATCGGCGAGAGAACAAAAGATGAGATAGCTATAATGGCACTTCGTGGCGGAGATATAGTTGGTCGACATACGGTTGGTTTTTACAATGATGGTGAATTTATAGAGTTAAATCATACAGCAACAAGCCGTGATACTTTTGCAAAAGGTGCTATAAAAGCAGCCAAATGGATAGTAAAACAACCAAATGGACAGTATCACATAAGTGATTGTTTAGGTTTAAATTAAAAGGGAAAGTTTATGTGTGCTATTGTAGGAGTTATAAATTCAAAAGAGGCAGCTAAAGTATCGTATTATGCACTTTTTGCTATGCAACATCGTGGACAAGAAGCAACTGGCATTAGTGCATGTAATGATGACAAGATTAAAACTATTAAAAATAGAGGTTTAGTTACTGATGTTTTTCATGAAGAGTCTTTTGAAGTACTAAAAGGAAGTATGGCAGTTGGTCACAACCGTTATTCAACAGCTGGAAATGACTCTATTTTAGATGCACAACCAGTTTTTGCAAGATACTCTCTTGGGGAAATCTCTGTTGTTCACAATGGAAATCTTATAAACAAAAATGAAGTAAGAACAAATCTAATAGAAGATGGAGCTATTTTCCAATCTTCGATGGATACAGAAAATATAGTACATTTAATAGCAAAAAGCAAAAAAGAGCATTTGCAAGAGAGAATAGTTGAAATGCTAGATGTCATAAAAGGTGCTTACTGCTTACTTATACTTTCTCGCCACAAAATGTTTGCTATAAGAGACAAATATGGTGTTCGTCCACTGTCTCTTGGAAAATTAAAAGATGGTGGATATATAGTTGCAAGCGAAACATGTGCTTTTGACTTGGTGGGAGCCTCGTTTGTTAGAGATGTAAAACCAGGAGAGATGATAGTATTTGAAGCTGGCAAAGATGAGTACAAAAGCATACAACTTTTTGAGCCAGATCCTAGAATCTGCGCATTTGAATTTATATATTTCGCTAGACCAGATAGTGTGATTGAAGGCAAAAGTGTTTATCACGCAAGAATTAAAATGGGAAAGGCTCTAGCTCGTGCTTCAAAAATCAAAGCAGATTATGTTATACCCGTTCCAGATAGTGGTGTTGCTGCAGCTCTTGGATTTTCAAAAGAGAGTGGTATACCGTTTGAAAATGGAATAGTGAGAAATCACTATGTTGGTAGAACTTTCATTGAGCCAACGCAAGAGATGAGAAATTTAAAAGTAAAACTAAAACTATCTCCAATTTCATCACTTTTGAAAGATAAAAGTATAGTTGTTGTTGATGACAGTATAGTTCGTGGAACTACTTCAAAGAAGATAGTAGAACTTTTAAGAAATGCAGGAGCAAAAGAGGTTCACATGAGAATAGCTGCTCCAACCATCAAACATCCATGTCGTTATGGTATTGATACACCAAGCTATAAAGAGTTAATTTCTGCAAACAAAACCGAAGAAGAGGTAAGAGAGTATATAGGCGCTGATTCGCTTGAATTTTTAAGTATAGACGCTCTGGTGAAAAGTCTTGGAGACGAGAGAAAGTATTCATTGGTAAGCTTTGACGGTAACTACTTTATCAAATAAACAAAATCTGCAAGAAATCCTAACAATTGGTAGGTATTTTAGAAGAAAATATGACACAAATGTTTTTAAAGTGCCTATCTCAATTTCAGGATTTACTTGTCCAAATATAGATGGAACAGTTGCCAAGGGTGGCTGTATTTACTGCGAAAATGAGTCATTTAGCCCAAATCTTACAAAGGCTATGAATAGATTTAAGTTAAATCCACAAGTAAAAGAAAATCCTTTCATTGATGCGCAGCTAAATCAACTTGAAGAGCAATACACAAAAACAAAGATAAAACTCGCCAAAAAACATAATGCAAAAAAGTTTATAGTCTATTTTCAATCTTTTACCAACACTTACGCACCATTTTCTACACTTAAAGCCTTATATGACAAAGCTTTTGCACTTCCTGATATGATAGGTATAAGCATAGGAACAAGAAGCGATAGTATAAATGAAGAGATTTTGTCTTACTTAAAAGAAAAAAGCGAGAAGGAAAATAAAGAGGTTTGGATAGAGTACGGCGTACAATCTATCTATGATGAAACCCTGAAACTTATAAACCGTGGTCATGGCTTTGAAAATGCAAAAGAGTGGATTTTAAAAACCAAAGAGTATGGATTAAACGTTTGTGCTCATGTGATATTTGGACTGCCAAATGAAACACAAGAGATGATGTTGAACTCTTTTAAAGCAGTTTGTGATATAAGAGTAAATTCCATAAAAATTCACCCTTTATACATCACAAAACATACAAGACTTGCAAGCCTTTATAAAAAAGGTGAATTTGTTCCAATGAGTGAAGAGTTTTACCTTGATACTTTAGTAAAAGCTGTAAAAATGATGCCTAAAGATATCGTTTTGCAACGCATAACAGCAGGAGTTCCTGATGATACGCTTTTGTCACCTTCTTGGTGTTACGAGCCTCATACACAGAAAAACAATGCTAAAAACGCACTAAAAAAAGCTGGATTTTTGTATTAAATCCTTTTACATATAAAAGGATTTGAGAATTTTGATAATATGTTTACATGTAAAGATTGGGTATTTGCAAATATTTTTTCGTTTTTTTAAGCGTTAGCGAACTTATCAACTACGTATTTTACTTCACTTTCATCTGTTAGTGAAACTTTTGCTTTGTCGTCTGTTATTTTGTAGTCATAACATTTAACTTCTGTTCCAAATTTTTTATTCAAAAACTCATAAATATCTTTTCTTAGTCTACTTTTGTTGTCTTTTTTAAACTCTTCAAGAGCATCAAGAACTGCTTTTTTTGTAATCTTTGCAACTTTTGCCATAGCACATCTCCCTTTTAAATTTGTATATTTGCAAATACAAAACAAATTATATCATTGAAAGATAATTTTTAAAAGAGTTTTATTTTATTTAAACTTTATCAATTCATCAAAATCTTTATAAAAAGCAAGATGAGCACAAAAATTATCGCATATCTTATGATTGTAACACCTTTTTTTATAACAAGTCCAGCTCCAACGTAGCTACCAAGCATGCTAAATATGCAAGCACATATTCCAAGAGGAAGTAAAACGTAACCATTATACAAAAAGACTACAAGAGCAGAAAAACTTGATGTGAGATTTACCAATCTTGAATTTCCAGTTGCTATTTTAGGGTCAATTTTTGCAATGCTTATATAAGCAATCACTAAAAATGTTCCAGTGCCAGGTCCAAAAAAACCGTCATAGATGCCGATAAAAAATGAAACTAAAGCAGAGTAGATAAGTGCTTTTTGTTTTGAGATATCAGTGGTCGTTTGTGTAAAACTTTTTTTCTTAAATATGTAAATAGCGACCAATGGAAGAGTTGCAAGCAAAAACTTATTCATGAAACTCTCACTAATTTCGATAACTATATTTGCCCCTACAAAAGAACCTATAAGTGCACAAAAAATTGATGGGATTGCCAATTTAAAATCTATAAAGCCATTTTTGTAGTATCTAAAAACAGATACTATTGAACCAAGCGTAGAGCTTAGTTTATTTGTTCCAAGTGCAAAATGCATAGGAATGCCAGCAATTAAATATGCAGGAAGTGCTATAAGTCCTCCGCCTCCAGCGATTGCATTAACAAACCCAGCAAAAAATATGAGAGGACATACTATGAAATAACTATAAAGCTCAACTTCCATAAGATGCCTTTACATGTAAAAAGGTTATTTCTTTGTTCTGTTGTTTTTCTCTTCTATGCCACTAAGTCCAAAGCGTCTGGCTAGCTCTTGCTCAAGTCTATCTGGATGTATATTTTTGTCGCCAAGAGCAACTAACATGTGAAAAAGAAGGTCAGCACCTTCGTAGATTATCTCATTTTCTTTATTGTCTTTTACTGCAAAGGTAAACTCTCCAGCTTCTTCAACAACTTTCTTTAAGTATGAATTTTCACCTTTACTTAAAAGTTTTGCAACGTAAGAAGTTTCAGGATTTGCGTTTTTTCTCTCCAATATAGTGTGATAAAGTTTATCTAAAACCCCATAATGCAAGATGGTTTGTGTGTCAATGTTTTCATTTTTTTCTTTACATGTAAAAGCGTCTGTAAAAAAGCAACTTTTGTGTCCCGTGTGACAAGCAACGCCTATTTGCTCTACTTTCAAAAGAATAGTGTCAGCGTCACAATCAAGAATCATCTCTTTGATATTTTGGATATTTCCACTACTCTCACCTTTTTTCCAAATTCTCTGTTTAGAGCGTGAGAAGTAGTGGGCTATGCCAGTTTGTTGTGAAAGATTAAAAGCTTCTTCATTCATGTAGGCAAGCATCAAAACTTCATTGGTTACTATATCTTGTGCGATTGCTGGCACAAGTGGTGTTTTACTCCAATCAATTTTCAATGCTTATCCTTTTTGTTTATTGACCTACGGATGTAGTTTTTTGTTTATTTTTTGAATCAACCCAAATATTTGGAACTGCACCGCCTGGTGTTAAGAAAATTTGAGCATCTTTATTGTCACGAAGTGCTTCGTTAAATTTTAATTGTGTCTCAATTTGTCTAAGTTCTAAAAGTTGACCTGTTAAGCTTTTTGCAACTTCTTTGTTTGCGTAGGCATTTGCATCAGCTTCAATTTTTACAGCATCAGCCTTACCTTGAGCTCTTGCTTTTGCAGCATTTGCTTCACCTTCTGCTTGAGCTACAAGTTTTTCAGCTTCTTGTTTTGCCCTCTGTACTTCATTTCTTGCAACTTCAGCTTGTTGTCTTGCTATTTGTACTCTCTCTATTTGTTCTCTGATATTTTTAGGCAAAATAATTTCACGAAGTTGAATTGAAGTAACGATAACGGGACTATTTTTTTGTGCTTGTATACTATTTATGATACCAGCTTTGATTTCATCTGCAAATTCGCTTCTTTTTTGTGGAATATCTTCCGCGTTATACTTTCCTGCTATTTCACGAACAACTTCACGAACCGTTGGGTCGATTATCTTGTTTTCCCAGTTTAAACCCCACTCAGCTATTGTGTTTGGAGCGTTTGTTCTGTCAAGTTGATACTGTATAGAAAGATCTATGTTAAAGTCCAAGTTTCTTGCATCTTTTGCTGAAATAGCCTCTTTGTTTATGATAGAAGCAACGGCGCTTGAATCACCACTTGAACTAAAAACTTTTTGCTGAGACTGTCCAATGCCACCAAGTTGTTCGGTTGAGCTGTAACTCATCATTCTAACTTTTGCATCAACTACAATGATATCTTGTAAGATTGGCATAAAGAAGTGAAGACCAGGAGCCAATGTATTTGGTGAATAAACACCTGTTGTTACTCTGATTCCAAGCTCGCCCGAGTTTACAATCTTAAATGGTCTTGCCATGATAAGAAGTACTAAAACAACTGCTATGATGATAAAAGGCATAGCTTTTTTACTGTTAAAATCAACTTGAGGCATCTTCATGTTGAAGTTGTTGCCGCTTCCACCTCCAGAGTTTTGGTTATTGTTATCACCGCCACCGCCACTGTTTCCACCGTTTCTTTTTTTGAAATAATCATTCAAATCAGCTGGCATATATCTATTTCCTTTATTTTATATAAGTTAAAAAGTGCTCAAAACTTTTATCACGCCCGTAAACAACGTCAAAATATGCACTTTGTAATTTTTCAGTTATAGCTCCTCGTTTACCACATCCGATATCTCTTCCATCTACATTTCTAATTGGTGTGATTTCAGCAGCAGTTCCCGTGAAAAACGCTTCATCAGCAGTATAAACTTCATCTCTTGTTATCTTTCTTCTAACAAGTGGAATGTTTAGTTTTTTAGCAATTTGGATAGTTGTATCTTGAGTGATGCTGTTCAGTGAGTAATCATTTGGTGGAGAGATTAAAACTCCATTTTTTACCATGAAAAAGCACTCGCCACTACCTTCAGCTACAAATCCTTCTTCATCTAAAAGCAACGCCTCATCATATCCAGCATCAACTGCTTCTTCATTTGCCATTTGCGAATTTAGATAGTTTGCAGCAGCTTTTGCTTTGCCCATAGTTGATTTTACAGAATATCTTGAGTATGATGAAATTTTAACTTTAATTCCGTTTGTGATTCCATCATCTCCTAAGTAACTACCCCATTCCCATGTTGCTACGATAACTTGTCTTGGAGCTCCTTTTGGGCTAACTCCCATCTTTCCATATCCTAAAAATATAAGTGGTCTGATATAAACATTTCCGTCATATTTGTTTGCACTTAATACATCGATTTGAGCTTGTTCTAACTCTTCAAGCGAGTATTTTGGAGTTATTAGAGTGATTTTAGCAGAATCCAGCAATCTCTTAGTGTGATCGCGAAGTCTAAAAATCGCCAATCCCTTATCTGTTTTATAAGCTCTTGTTCCTTCAAATACTGCATTTCCATAGTGAAGAGTATGTGTTAAAACGTGAACTTTTGCCTCATCCCAAGGAATTAATTTGCCATCCATCCAAATAAATTCAGATTTTTTTAACATTGTTTTGCCTTCATTTTTAAAGTCTGTTTGTTATTAAAGTTTAAATACTACCTAAAAAATAATTAAAAGCACTTTTATAAACATAGCCATATAAGATTAATTGGCTATAATTTTGCACTTAAAGCTTACATGTAAAAGGAAAAAACGATGCCTTATGTAAATATAAAAATCACAAAAGAGGGTGCAACTGCCAAACAAAAAGCAGAATTAATCAGTGGAGTTACAAAGCTTCTAGTAGATGTTTTGGGCAAAAACCCAAAAACTACAGTTGTTGTGATAGACGAAGTTGAAACTGACAATTGGGGTATTGGTGGCGAAGTAGTTACTGATATAAGAGCAAAAGTAAAACAAGCTCAAAAATGCTAAAAATCCCGCTTTCTTGCTTTAATATTTCAAACTATTTAACTACTTTTAAAATAGAAAATTTTTATCCTATTAACTACTCTGTTTATGATGAGCAAGCTATAAATATATTTTTTAGGAATAAAGATTGGCGAAGTGAAGCGATAGATTTTAAAGTTTTAAGCATAAGTGTTGATTTTTTTAAAGGGGATATTTTTGGAGTCGAGATTTATGAGATTGGAAAGCAGACAAGAAAGCTTTGGCATTTTAAAGAGTTTAAAGATGGCTATTTATTTTTAGGTGCAAATGTAACACAAGAAAATAATTATCATGAAGTAAATGCTATAATTTACGACAAAAGCTTTCAATTACAAAATGAATTTTCTCTTGGAAATGGTGTTGAAGATATCTTGATAAACAGAAAAAATGAGATAGTCGTTAGTTACTGTGATGAGGGAGTTTATGGCGATTTTGGAGTTAGTTCACACGGAGTTGTAAAGTTTTCAACAAGTGGTGAATTGCTTTGGGTAAATACAAAGCATAGAATTGATGATTGTTACGCTATAAACTTTGATAGTGATGAAAATCTGTGGTTTTACTATTATGATGATTTTTATTTAATTAAAACAAATTTTGAAAAAGAGAGTATTTATGACCCCAATATTACTGGTTCAAAAACATTTATGTTAAACAAAAAAATAGATAAAATCATCATGGATAAAGGGTATGATAAGCATGACAAATTTGTTGTAAAGTCTATAAAAGAGGGCAAATTTGATAAAGGTGAAGAGGTTTTGTTTGCATGTAAAGATATTGAAATAAAGCCACAAACATATCTTTTTTATAAATCTTCGATTTTATTTGTTGATAAAAATGAACTTTTTTTTGGAAAATGGCAAGATTAAATTTTTAAGGAGAATATTATGTTAAAAGTAGGCGACAATGCACCAAGCTTTAGCTTGAACGATCAAGATAGTAAAACAGTAACGCTGCAAAGCGTAAAAGGAAAATGGGTAGTTTTATACTTTTATCCAAAAGATGATACTCCAGGCTGCACAAAAGAAGCTTGTAGTTTTACTTCAAATTTACCAGATTTTGATGGGCTTGACGCGGTTATTTTAGGTGTGAGTAATGATGATGAAAAATCTCACCAAGATTTTATAAAAAAATACAAATTAAAAATCACACTTCTCTCTGACGTGTTAGCCAAAACGTCAAAAGATTACGATGTATATAAACTTGTAAACAAAGACGGCAAGGATATGATGAGAATAGTGAGAGCCACTTTTATAATAAATCCTGATGGAAAAATAGCAAAAACATGGTACACAGTAAGCGTTGATGAGCATGTTGAAGATGTTAGAGACTCGCTAAAAGAGTTACAAAAATAGACTTACATGTAAGGATAAATCGTGCCAAGAGCTTTGAGAAAAGATGAACTAATAAAATCTTCCCATGAGGCTTTTGATAAGCTTTGGATTTTAGTAGAGTCTATGAGCAGTGAAGAAAAAACAGCTTCGTTTTTGTTTGAAGATAGAGATAAAAACTTGCGTGATGTTTTTATACATCTCTACGAGTGGCATCAGTTATTGTTAAAATGGGTTAAGGCAAATAAAAATGGCGATAAAAAACCATTTTTGCCTGAACCTTATAGCTGGAAAACATACCCAAAAATGAATATAGAATTTTGGGAAAAACACCAAAATACGCCTCATAAAGATTCTGTAAAAATGCTCAAAAATAGCCACGAAGATGTTATGAGCTTGGCTAAAAGTTTTTCAAATGATGAACTTTTTACTAAAAAATATTTTTCTTGGACTGGAAGTACGAGCTTGGGAAGTTATTTTGTTTCCGCTACTTCGAGTCACTACGAATGGGCTATAAAAAAGATAAAAAAACAGATAAAAGAGTTAAAAAAATTTAAAGGAGAAAAACAATGATAGAAGTTGGAAAAGAAGCACCACTTTTTTGTTTACCAAATCAAGATGATGTAGAGATTTGCCTTAGAGATTTAAAAGGAAAGTGGGTGATTTTGTACTTTTATCCAAAAGACAATACACCAGGATGTACAACAGAAGCTTGTGAATTTAGCGCGAGTTTGCCAAACTTTGAAGACTTAAATGCTGTTATTGTGGGCATTAGTCCTGATAGCACAAAATCTCATCAAAAATTTATAGAAAAAAAAGATTTAAAATTCACACTTTTGAGTGATGAAAAAAATGAAGTATCAACTTTATATGATGTTTGGAAACTCAAAAAACTTTATGGACGCGAATATATGGGCATTGAACGCTCCACTTTTCTTGTAGACCCAAAAGGAAAAGTAGCTTATATTTGGCGAAAAGTTAAAGTTAATGGACATGTTAGTGAAGTTGGAAAAATATTAAGTGGATTGCAAAAGTAGATGAGCAAAGAGAGCATTTTACAAAACATTGATGAAGTTTTGAAAAGGATAGAGCTTGTTTGCAAAAATTGTGGCAGAAACAAAGAGGAAGTAAAACTCCTTCTTGCCACAAAAACAGTAAGTAGCGATGATATAAAAATAGCGCTAAGTTCGGGACAAACTCTAATTGCCGAAAACAAAGTCCAAGAGTTAAAAAGCAAATATGAAGACTTAAAAGATGTTTTACATGTAAACCATTTCATCGGACATTTGCAGACAAATAAAATCAAAGATATTTTAAAGTGCGATGTAAAGTGCATCGAATCAGTTGACAGACTTGACCTTGCTTTGAAACTTCATGAAAAGCTAAAAGCTGATGGCAAAACCATGGAGATTTTTATAGAAGTTAACACTTCAGGTGAAGCAAGTAAGTTTGGAGTAGAGTTAAAAGATGCTGTTAGTTTAGCCAAAGAGATTTCAAAGCTTGACTCTTTACATGTAAAAGGTTTGATGACTATAGGACTTTTTAGTGATGATGAGGTAAAAGTAAGAGAGTGTTTTAAAAAACTAAAAAATCTTCTAACAACTATAAAAGCTTTAAATTTGCCAAATTTTGATTTAAAAGAACTCTCTATGGGAATGAGTGGAGATTTAGAAATCGCCATAGAAGAGGGCTCAACTATCGTTCGTGTTGGAAGTGCTATATTTGGAGCAAGAAATTATCATTAAGCTTTTACATGTAAAAGCTATTTTCCCTTAAAATAGCCCATTCGGTTGATGATATAAATAGCAAAGATATTTAAAAGCACACCAAAAATCATCCAAATACTTACACTCTCTCCTAAAAATATCGCTCCACAAAATATGGAAGAAAATGGCACTAAAAACATAAAGGAACTTACTTCACTGCTTCCAAGTTGCTTTGCTCCTAAAAAGAAAAAAGATGTAGCAAGAGAGGTGCTGACAACAGAAACACAAAGTAAATTTGCCCAAAATCTAAAGTCAGTTTTACTAAAATCAAACGAAGTTATATCTGAGAATGGAAAGCTTAAGATAGCTACAAAAAGATACATGTAAAAGGTAAAAATGACAGGACTTTTTGCATTTGAAAAAGAGCTCAAAATTGTCAAAACAGACCAAAGAAAAGCTCCTAAAACAAAGTATAAATTGTAGATAGTTAAGATTTTTTCCGTATCAAACTTCCAAATTCCAAGTATAAGCATCGAACCAATAAAACCCAAAAACAAAGCAAAAACATCTACTTTAAACATCTTTTTTTTAAAAAACAAAACAAGCAAAACAAAGGTAACGATTGGAGAGAGTGTGTTTATAAAACTTCCAGCAACCGAGGCTGTTCCAAGGCTTGTTCCTATAAAGATAAGTGCAGTGTAGATAGATGTGATAAACCCAGCTACAAACGAGACAAAAAGCGTTCTTTTGGAGATTTTAAAGTCAAGTCTTAGGGCTAAAACTATGAAAAACGAAGCAACAGCACTCACAAAATACCGTAAAAATACCAACTCTTTCGTGCCTATATACTCATATAAAATCTTCATATTTGTCCACGACATACCCCAAGCGAGCATTGAAAAAAAGATGAGAATGTAAAAGTGATTTTTGCTCAAAGAAACTTCTTTTTGTAAAATAGAGTTGTGATTTTATCCAAAATATGCTTTACATGTAAAAAGAGTTGCTATAATTTTAAAAAATCAAAGAGAGTCCTTTTGCTAGTACATATCTGTTGTTCTGTTGATAGCCACTATTTTTTACAAAAGTTACAAAAACTTTATCCTGATGAAAAACTTATTGGCTTTTTTTATGACCCAAATATCCATCCATATAGCGAGTACGCCCTTCGTTTTTTAGACGTTAAAAGAAGTTGTGATAAGCTTAAAATTTCTCTACTTGAAGGTGAGTATGACTTTGATGGTTGGCTTAATGCAGTAAAAGGCTTTGAAGATGAGCCAGAAAAGGGAAAAAGATGTGTCATCTGTTTTGATAACCGCTTAGAAGTAAGTGCAAAAAAAGCCAAAGAGTTAGGAGAAAAAACTCTCACAACAACGCTTTACATGAGTCCAAAAAAATCATACGAACAGTTAAATATAGCCGCAAAGAAAATAGAAAAAGAGTTTGACTTAAAAGTTTTGATGCCTGATTTTAGAAGTGGTGGTGGAACT
>JBKECC010000111.1:0-5941 GCA_047974135.1 Campylobacteraceae bacterium
ATCTCCAACATTTACACAGACAACAAATCCAACATATACAGTTATAAAAAATGAAGCACCTCATGAGGAAAATATAGAGATTAAAAAAGACGCACCAAAAGTCGATTATATGGGCATTATATTTGGTGGAATTTATATCATACTAGAGGGTATTTGGCTTTACAATATATTCAAATAGTCTATAAAACTCCGAGTTCGCGCAACAAGTCTTCATCTTTATTTATAGCTTTTTTCTCGCCATTTTCATCAACACAAACGTAAGTTATAACGGCACTTGTTACATGCACACAAACTCTTTTTTGATTTACAGTTCTCTCTGCGTAAACTTCGACCTTTGTTTGAATAGAAGTATTGCCTACTTTGACGATTTTCCCATAACAGCTTATAGCATCACCAACTTTTACGGCTTTTTTAAACTCTAGTGAGTTTACCGCTATGGTTGCTATGTTTCCCGGGTTTATGTCTCTAGCAGCCAAAGAGCCAGCAATGTCAATCTGCGACATTATCCAGCCACCAAATATATTTCCACTTGCATTTGTATCTTTTGGCATCGCAACGACCCTAATTCTCAGCCGTCCAGCATTACAAATATCTTCCATTTTTACCCTTTACATGTAAGTTTTAAATTATACAGTTTTTATGAAAAGTTACATGTATGAAAAAAATGTAAAAAGTTTTGTTTACACTGCTTTAAAAAATCACCGTTAGTAAAAACTTCATCTTCTCTTTTGCATAAACTGCGTGAGGAATGTTTGAAGGCATTACAATGCTCTCACCACTTTTTAACTCATAACTTTTCTCGTTTATAGTAACAAGCGCAACACCATCAAGCACTTGCACAAATGCGTCACCTTTAGAAGTGTGCGTGCTTATCTCTTCATCTTTATCAAAAGCAAAAAGGGTTAGATTTACGTTTTTATTTTGCGAGAGAGTTTTACTTACTATCTGTCCATCTTTGTACTCTACTGCTTCTGTTAGTTTTAAAACTTTCTCCTTTTCTATGTTTTTCATCCCGGATAAATTTGCTTTAAACTCCATGAAAACTCCTTAAATTTTTACGAAGTTTAACCGCTTAAGAAAAGTTTTTTGTTGATACTGCTCAAGATATTTTACATGTAAAAAATTTATAGATTTTTCCCAACCAAATATCCGCTAGCCCAAGCAAAGTGAAGATTGTACCCGCCTCTATTTCCAACGATGTCTAAAACTTCTCCAGCAAAGTACAATCCACGCACCAACTTACTCTCATAAGTTTTGTTGTCGATCTCAGATGTTTTTACACCTCCACCACTTGCTTCGCTATGAGAAAATCCGACTGTATCTTCTACTTTTATCTTCCACGAACTTAACTCGTAAGCTAAGGCTTTTATCTGTTTTGTGTTTATATCCCCTGCTTTTATGTCATGTGGAATTTTGCAAATTTCAAGCAAAATAGGTGAGAGTTTATTTGGCACGATACCAGTTAAGATATCAACCACTTTTTCATTTAGCAAGTTTTTAAACAAGGATTGTATTTGGTTTGACAACTCATTTGTGGAGACTTTTGAGAAGAAGTTTATCCTAAGCTCAACAGCAAAATTTTTCATCAAGTAAAATGCTGCGCTTTGAGAAATGTCAAGTATTCCAAAGCCTGAAATTCCATAGTTTGTAAACAAAACGTCTCCAAAAACCTCTTCTTTAAATTCACCGTTTACATGTAAAGCTATATTGCACTCTTTTTTAACACCTTGCAGTTTTTTGTTGTAAAAGTTTGTGCTTTGAAGTCCTACTAAACTTGGATAAGTTTTGTTTATGCTGTGTCCAAAATTTTTAGCGATTACCAGTCCAATCTCGCTTGCATTTAACTGCGGTGCAGCGCCAAGTCCAGAGCTTATTAAAACTTTGTCGTAAACCCCAAACTCTTTTTCTTTTGTCTTTACTACAAACTTATCATTTTCTTTTTTTATATCTTCCACTATATGTTCATAAAAGATGTTTACATGTAAAGCTTTAAGTGCCAAAGAAAAAAGATTTACCACTGATTTTGCTTCATTTGAGAGCGGGTAAACTTTACCGTCTTCTTTTGTGTCAAGTAACAAACCGATACTTTTGCAAAATTTCTCAAAAGCACTAAAACCAAACTCATTTAAAGCAAAATTTACAAATTCTGGATTTTCACCGATATAGTTTTTTGAACTTAAATTTGTGTTTGAAATGTTGCATCTACCATTTCCACTTGCTAGTATTTTTTTGCCTACGCTTTTGTTTACATCAAATATATCAATTTCTAAGTTTTTGTTCATTCTTTTAGCAGTAATTGCCGCCATCATCCCAGAAGCTCCAGCTCCAATTATCGCTACTTTCAATATATATCCTTGATTAAAATGCAAATTAAAATAGTTAGTTTACCAAAAAAGCAGAACAGAATAAGAGTTTGTATGTAAAAAATTCTTACATGTAAAAAAGTTTACATGTAAGAATGGAAGAGTTGCTATAAACTATCTCCAAAATCTTTTTTAAATTTTGCTATGAGTTTTGTTGGCCAATCGTTCACTGGCTCCAATCCTCCCATGAAAAATCTTAAAACTGGTGGTTCATAAACAAATCTAAGTCCTCCGATTAATTCACGGTTATCATAAAGCCAATTTAGCCTATCTTCTACGTATTTAATTTGTGAAAGTGTAAAAACTCTTCTTGGTATGGCAAGGCGCAAAAGTTCCATATCTGCGTAAGTTTCATTTCCGTACTCATCTCTTTGGTTTGACACAGAACCTCTCTCCATGCCGCGAACTCCAGAGATAAGATAAAAAGCTGCAGCAAATGAGCCGGCAGGATATTGCGTTTGTGGTATATGTTTGCAAATTTGCATAGCATCAACGTGACATCCAAGAACGCCAGGAGGTGTTACAACTGGAATTCCTTTTTTCTCCAATGAGTTTACAAGATACTCTATAAATTTTGGACTTTGAGATATCATAGTCTCATCTAAAGTTTCATATAATCCAACCGCGATAGCTTCTATCTCACGAACAGAAATTCCGCCGTAAGTTAAAAATCCTTCAAAAAGTGGAACAAGAGGTTCAAGTTGTTTATATATTTTTTCACTATTCGTGCAAATTCCACCGCCCCTTGATGAGCTTAGTTTTCTGGCTGAGAAATAAACCACATCTGCAAGTTCTGTCATGATTAAAAGAATTTCCGCCATTGATTTGTCTTTAAACTCTTCTTCTCTTTGTTTGACAAGATAAGCGTTTTCGCCAATCAAACTTGCATCAAGAACAACCATAATCTCGTACTTGTCAGCTATGCTTCTTACATCTCTAAAGTTTTTGATAGAAAAAGGTTGCCCACCTATCAAATTTGTTGAAGCTTCCATCCTTATAAAAGGTATATTTTCGGCTCCGTGTTTTTTGATGCAAGCTTCAAGTTTTTCTATATTCATGTTGCCTTTAAATGGATGTTTTGAGTTTATGACATAAGCTTCATCATACAAAAGTTCTTCAATGCGTCCACCGTGTTGAGTTATGTGAGCCATAGAAGTTGTAAAATGGTAGTTCATGGGAACGGTGCTACCTTTTTTCACATAAGCGTGTGAGATGATATTTTCCGCTGCTCTTCCTTGATGGGCTGGCAAAAGATACTTTTTACCTAAAACATCTTCAACTGCTTTTTGGTAACGAACAAAGCTTTGAGAACCTGCATAAGCGTCATCTGCTACCATCATGGCACCAAGCTGACGATCACTCATGGCGTTTGTTCCGCTGTCTGTTAGCATATCTAAAAATACATCTTTGGTATCAAGTCTAAAAGTGTTAAAACCACCTTCATAATGCGCTTCACGCCTTCTCTCTTTTGGCACAAGATGCAACTTTTGTACAACTCTTACTTTATGAAGTTCAAGAGGTATATTGTCTTCTTTGTAAAATTTTATATTCATTGACTCACTTGGCATGATTTATCCTTGTGTAAAATTTGTTTATTCTACCAAAAATATTTATTTTATATTTGTTATTGCAAATATTTTAGTTAAAATATGTCAAATTTATTACAAGGATACACATGAAAAGAGTTTTTCAAGTTTTTTTAGTTGCTTTTGCATTGTTTGTTTTTAGTGGTTGCGGCTCCAAGGGATTAAAAAACCCTAATTTGCCAGTAACAAAACAGGTTAACCTTGTTGATTTTAATGTTACTTATATTGCTAGACATACCCCAAAAGATGGTTTATATCACACTCCAGAAGAGATAAAAAGCTTAATCAAAGAAAAAGTTATAAGTTTACTTGAAGAAAAAAATTTATTAACTACAGATGAAAACGCTGATATTTTAAATATTGATAGTTCCTACGATAGAGTATTTTTTGGCGATCAGACACCTATAAAACTTGATAAGATTGGCCTTCCTAATGTTGGATATGCTTTATACGTTTATAATAATAACGAGACACTATTAAGAACATATTCAAGTGATTGGTTCAATCCTTACGAAAATAGCTTTTTTAAAGATTTAAAAGGTGCTTTTGGTGGTTTTACTATTGAAGAAGAAAAAGGTTTTATAGAGTATTTTTCTAATGCTATGGCAAATGGAATTGAAAATCTTTTAAAATAAAATAACCTTTTACATGTAAAGATTTTTCTTTACATGTAACCTTTTAAATCTTCAAAATCCTCTATAAATAACGTTTAAAAGCACTCATCTTTTGTAAGTATTTTCACTTTTTCGTCGCCTTTTAGTGAGTTAATCATAGAGAGTGAAAGTATTTTTGCATCGATTGGTTTTAAGCTTTTTAAGATGCCAAAAAAGTTTAAAAATCTTATAACTCTAACCATAATCTCTTCACCAAACCTACTCTTTTCTCTTACACCAACAATGCCGGAAGGCCTTAAAATGCGTATCTTTTTAAAATCTAGTTTTAAAACAGCGTTGTCAAGTTCGCCTTTTATCCTTGTGTAGAAAAATTTTGACTTTGCGTCTGCTCCCATGGATGAGACTAAAACATAACTTTTTACCCCATTTTTTTGGGCAATTTTTGCAAACTCGTAGTTATATGTAAAGTCAATTTTGTATTGATTCTCTTTTGTCTTTGCTTGTTTTATGGTAGTTCCAAGCGTTGAAAACAAAACATCTCCAACCACTAGATTTTCCCACTCTTTTGGTTTATCAAAATCTATAATATAAGAGGTTATCTTGCCTGACTTTACAAGTGGCTCTCTTTTTGAAAATGTGATAATCTCTCTAAAACGTGTATCATTTGATAAATGCCTTAAAAGCTCACTTCCAACAAGTCCCGTTGCACCAATTACTATAGCTTTCATCATATCACCCAATCAAGCACAAACTCTTCTTGAGAGATTTTTTTGCTTTTGTCATCTTTAAACTGAAGTTCTGGATTTTTCATGCTTACCTTTGTTTTTGCCTCAACAGATTTTGTGATAAAAACGTTACTTCCTATAACCGAGCCTTCGCCTATCACTGTTTCGCCTCCTAGTATAGAAGCACCAGCGTAAACTGTTACATTGTCTTCAATGGTTGGATGTCTTTTTGTGCCTTTTAAAAGTTGTCCTGCTTTTAGAGAAAGCGCGCCAAGCGTTACGCCTTGATATATTTTTACGTGTTCACCTATCACCGTTGTTTCGCCTATAACAACTCCAGTTCCATGGTCAATGAAAAAATGCTTACCTATTTTTGCTCCTGGGTGTATGTCTATACCAGTTAATGCGTGAGCGTATTCACTCATAATTCTTGGAATTAGTGGAATTTGCAAGTTATACAATTCATGAGCAACTCTATGAACGGTTATAGCAAAAATACCTGGATATGAGTAGATAATCTCATCAGTATTTGAAGCAGCAGGATCGCCATCAAATGCAGCTCTTACATCTGTTGCTAAAACACTTCTGGTTTTTGGGATAAGTTTTAAAAATTCAAAAGTTTTCTCTCTTGCTGAAATTCTTAACTTCTCTTT
>JBKECC010000134.1:0-5869 GCA_047974135.1 Campylobacteraceae bacterium
CTTGGATTTGAATAGTACATATGTGAGTATGCAGAAGATGCCCTAAGTCTTATCATTCTTCCATGTGCAACAATCTTTTTTAAGGCACCAAGTATTCCATCGGGAAATATTGTAAATTGTACAGCACTTGCATCTGCTAAGTATTCTCTCTCTTTATTTATGAAAAGATTTACAACAGTAGAAAAGAAAAGCCCATAAGTGCTGATAGCAAAAAGTAAAATACCCAAAAGTATAAAAACAGGATAGAGTATAAACTTATCTCTTCTTTTTTCATCTCTAAAAGAGAGTGGCAAAATCATATGCATTCCACTTACAACAATGTACAAAACACCATACATAACTGCTGTAGTTTTTATGTTTAAACTCATATCACCATTAAATATATGACTAAACTCATGAGCAACAACGCCTTGAAGCTCCTCTTTATTTAAGTATCTTAAGGCACCACGAGTTACGCAGATGATAGCATTTTGTGGATTTGTGCCTGCAACAAAGGCGTTTATACCCTTTTGTTCTAAAACATAAATCTCTGGCGGTGGCGTAGTTGATGCTATCGCCATCTCTTCAACTACATTTATCAAAACCTTCTCTTCTTTTGTAGCAGTTTGTGAAAATATCTGTTTTGCTCCAAGTTCTTCAGCAACTACATATCCACCTTGATTTAAAAGTGCTAGTTTGTTTTTGTATCCAAGTAAAATAACAGATAAAACACATATAAATGTTAAAAATATAGTAGAAGTAGAAAGTGAGTTAAATATATTGAAAGGATTAAAAGTAAGTTCAAAATTACTAAAAGATGCAAATATAGATAAAAAGAGCATTCCAGTACAAAATGCAGTTGAAAATATACAAAAAGAAAATATAAGTAAAAAGTAGAAGCTATTTTTTCTTGCTCTATCTTGTTGCTCAAAAAAGTTTGTCACGTTTTTCCTAAATGATTTTTTATGAATTATATAATAAAAAACAAGATTTTATTTTTATTATCATAAGCATTTCTTAAGATAGTTGTAACTATAATTGTTACAACTAAAACAGGTTAGAGAAAATCAAATCTGTTTTACATGTAAGAAGTTTTTGGTGTTATGTGTTTTATATAAATAACTGTATATTATATTTTAAGGAAATAGATGAATTTGAAAAAAGCATTACTATCTTTTGCAATTATTGGCTTGTTTGGCATAAATGCAAACGCAAATGATTTAGGACAAAATAGTATAGTTGGCAAAATTGTTGGATATAGCTATGGTGACTCTGCTTATGAAGTTGACTTCAAAAGTGAAAAAGTTCTTCACTGGAAGGGAACCAAAGGAGAAGAGAAAGGCTTAGAAAATGACGAAAACTATGAAGTTCAAAAGATAGATAAAAATACATTTTTTGTTTCATGGATAGAAGAGGGCGGTACGATAGCAAATATAGTTTTAAACTTAAGTAACAAACAAGTTTATGCTTTTTTGCAAATCAACAAAGAGATAATTCCACTAAAGGGAACTATCACATCTATAAAAAATAGTAAATAGTTAAGGATTTAAGTTGTTTTCATCAAAGTTAAGCGTTGCTGTTCACATACTTTCACTCATTGCAAGAAACAAAGATGATGCTTTAAGCTCAGAATGGATTGCTGGAAGTATAAATACAAATCCAGTAGTTGTAAGAAAAATCATGACTCTACTTAGAAAAGCAGACATCATAAATACAACAAGAGGAACTTCGTTCCCAACTTTAAATAAAGAGCCAAAAGATATATCTCTTTTAGATGTTTACAAAGCAGTAGAAGAGAGACAAGAGTTGTTTGACATACACCAAAATACAAATCAACAATGTATCGTTGGAAGAAATATACAAAACAGCCTTGATGAACAATACAACAAAGTCAAAACTAAAATGGAAGCAGAACTTATGAGTTGTACGCTTGATGATGTAGTTAAGTGTATAAATAAAGATTTAAAAATACAAGGAGAATTAAAATGAAAATAGGAATTTTAGGCGCAACAGGAATGGCAGGAAGTGACCTTTATAAAGAAGCGGTAAAAAGAGGACATGATGTGACAGCTTTAGTTCGAAACAAAACAAAAGCTATAGAGATGCTTGGCAAAGATGTAAAAGTAAACGATAAATGCGCGTTTTGCTATGAAAAAACAGAATTGATGGATTTTGATGTTATCATCAATGCTTTTGCAACTGAACCAAAAAAAGCTTATTTACATGTAGATTTAGCAGCAAGACTAGTACATCTTTTCCGTGAAGATGCAAAACCAAGACTTGTTTTTATTCTTGGTGCTGGTAGTTTAAAAACAGGAAGTGATGATCATCTTTTAGTTGAAGATTTGAAAAAAATTCCTGACGCTGCAAGTTGGATTGATATACCTGTAAATGCCTTAAAAGAGTTAAATTTTTTAAGAGAGGTTGATAACGTAAACTGGGTTGGTGTTTCACCAAGTGCAAGCTTTATAAAGGGTGAGAACAAAGGTTTTGTTGTAGGAAAAGACCATCTTTTAGTTGACAGTAAAGGCAACTCACAAGTTACAAGTGGCGCTATGGCAGCTGCTATCTTAGATGAGGTAGAAAATCCAAAACATATAAAAACAAGATTTACTGTTTGTGATAAGTAAAAGCCATAAAAAAACGCTAATTTTTTAGCGTTTTTAGGCACAAAACCAAATGTTTTACTTATAAAAGTAAGAAAATTAAAGAGAAAAATAGTTTATATGTAAAGAAAATCTTTACATGTAAAACTTATACATTAAATCTAAAATGCATTACATCGCCATCAGCAACGATGTACTCTTTGCCTTCAAGTCTCATTTTGCCAGCTTCTTTTGAGCCAAGTTCGCCTTTATTTGTTATATAATCATTGTAGCCAATAACTTCTGCACGTATAAAGCCTTTTTCAAAGTCGTTGTGTATAACTGAAGCTGCTTTTGGAGCTTTCCAACCTTTTTCTATAGTCCAAGCACGAACCTCTTTAACTCCAGCCGTAAAGTAACTGATAAGCCCAAGTTTGTCAAATGCAAGTCTTACGATTTTATCAAGACCACTCTCTTTAACACCAAGCTCACCTAAATACTCTTTTGCGTCATCTTCGCTTAAAGAGACTATCTCTTCTTCAACTTTTGCACAAAGTTTTACAACTTCTGCACCATGCATAGAAGCATATTCTTTTACCATATTTACATATTTGTTATCTTTTAAAAGCCCATCTTCATCAACGTTTGCACCATAAATCACAGTTTTACCAGATAAAAATCTAAGCTCTTTATTTAGTGCAATAAAAGCAGGATTTTCTTTGTCAGGAAATGTGCTAACTGGTTTTAAATCATCTAAATGGTTTGCGATAGCAACTGCAACATCAAGTTGCACTTTTGCATCTTTGTCTGTTTTTGCTTGTCTGTTTAATCTTTCAGCTTTTTTATCTAATTGTTGTAAATCTGCAAAGATAAGCTCTGTTTCAATTATCTCTATATCTCTTAGAGGATTTATATCGCCTTCAACGTGAGTTATGTTTTCATCTTCAAAACATCTAACCATATGCAAAATAACTTCAACTTCACGTATGTTTGATAAAAATTGATTTCCAAGTCCTTCACCTTTACTTGCGCCTCGCACTAGTCCTGCGATGTCAACAAAGTCAACGGTTGAGTACTGAATCTTCTCTGGTTTTACTATCTTAGCTAACTCGCCAAGTCTGTAATCAGGAACTGGAACAATAGCTTTGTTTGGCTCGATAGTACAAAATGGATAGTTTGCACTTTCAGCATTTTGTGCTTTTGTTAAAGCATTAAAAGTTGTTGATTTGCCCACATTTGGAAGTCCTACTATACCTACACCTAAACCCATTACTTTAGCCCCCTTGCTTGTTCTAATAACCAATATATATTCATTCTAACTCCAGCACCAGTTGCACCAAAAGTTTTGTATCCCCACTCTTTTTCTAAATACGCTGGTCCTGCAATGTCTAGATGAAGCCATTTATCTTTATACTCATCTTCTATAAAATTATCTAAAAATAGCCCTGCAGTTATAGCACCACCATATCTTGAATTTGATATATTTGAGATATCAGCAACATTGCTTTTTAGTAATTTTTTTAAGTATCTGTTAAATGAAAGTGGATTTGTAAGTTCACCACTTTTCTCAGCTGCAGCAAAAAGTTCATGTTTTAGCGTACTGTTGTGTCCCATAACTCCAGTTGTGTACTCTCCAACTCCTACAACGCAAGCACCAGTTAGTGTTGCCATATCTATAAGCAGGTCAGGTTTAAACTCTTGCGCGTAACAAAGACAATCAGCAAGAACAAGTCTTCCTTCTGCATCAGTGTTTCTAACTTCAATGGTTTTTCCATTTTTGGCAAAAAGAACATCATCAGGTTTATATGCATTGCCACCTATCATATTTTCAGTTGCACCGATAATTGAGTGAACTTCTATAGGCAAGTTTAGTTTTGAAACCGCTTCTATGATAGCCATAGCTGCAGCTCCACCACTTTTGTCTGCTTTCATGGTAACCATATAATCACTTGGTTTTAAGCTAAGCCCTCCACTATCGTAAGTTAAGCCTTTACCTACAAATATAACTCTTTTTTTTGCCTCATGAGGTTTATAAGTTAAATGGATAAGTCTTGGAGGATGAACACTTGCACGGTTTACTGCTAAAAATGCTCCCATTTTATTCTCTTCTAAAAACTTTTCATCGTGAATAACACAAGTTACATTTTCAAGTTTTTTAGCTAAATTTTTAGCATCTTCAGCCATTTGTACAGGTGTATAATCTTGTGGTGTTGTATTTACTATCTCTCTTGCAAAGTTTGTAGCAGCGGACGTTATAAGTCCTAAATCTATACCATAACCAACTTTGTCAAAGTTTATACTATTTTCATCAAAAGATTCTGCTGAGATTGTTATCCCATAATCTTTTACTTCACTTTTTTTACTTTTATATTTTGTAAACTCATAACTTCCAAGCTCAAATCCTTCCACAAGAGCAACTGCAGCCCATTTTGAGCATTTTTTTGCATAAGTTCCAACTTTTGCAGTTGTGTATTTTGTCTGTTTTAAGAGTTTATAAGCTTTTGAGCTTGCAATTCTTATCTCATCGAGTTCAAGTGAGTCGATACCAACATAGATATATTTTTCACTTGCTAAAAGCACAGCTTCTTCGCTTTCACCTTTAAAGTTTAAACTCTCTAATATTTCTTTATGTTTTACCCATTTGTGATTTAAGTCTTTGTTTAGCACAAAAACTATCGATATTTCTGCTTCTACCTCTTCAAAATTAGTTAGCGTTTTCTTGTAATTCACTTCTTTTCCTTTTTTTATTTTCATATATATTATTTTCAATCTTTTTAAATACAAGATACAAGATAGTTAAAAATGTACCAGCGATAATAATAGCAAAATACCAGTGATGTTTTGCCCATTTGAGTGCAATCAAAATCTCTTCACCAAAATACCATGCTGGTAAAATAGTTATGGCAGCCCAACACCAAGCGCTTATCAAATTTATCAAAGCAAACTTTTTGCCACTGTATCTTGTTGTTCCAATCGCCATTGGTATAACGGTACGAAGTCCATACATGTAACGTTGTACAAAAATGAGAGGCCATCCGTATTTGTCAAGCAAAATGTGAGCTATAGCAAATTTTCTACGTTGTTTTTTTAACTTTTTTTGTATGTATTTTTTGTTGAATCTTCCAACATAGAAGTATACTTGATCCCCAGCAAATCCACCAAGTCCGGCTATAAATACAGCAAGCGGCAGATACATATCTCCAGTATGAGAGAGTATCCCTCCCATTATAAGAGCCATCTCGCCTTCCATCATACACCATGCAAATAGTATAACATACCCATATTTTTTTAGTAAGTATATAAAT
>JBKECC010000007.1:0-18062 GCA_047974135.1 Campylobacteraceae bacterium
AACTAAAAAACTGCACACTCAACAACTGAAGCTTATGAAAAAACTGTTCTAGCCTCGCAAGGAGCTTATGCTATTTTAATCATCACAACAACAGAACCTGACAATATTTACTTTGCAAAAAATGCGGCTCCTTTGATAGTTGGCAAAAACAAAGATGGCGAAGTATTTTTTGGCTCTTCAGATGCTCCACTTATTGGAAATGCAACTAGTGCTTATTACTTAGAAGACGCTGATTATGGAGTAGTAAGCAAATATGAGTTAAAAGTTTTTCATAACAAAAAAGAGATAAAACCAATCTTCAAAGATTTGCCAAAAGATAAAGCTTTTGCACAAAAAGAGGGTTTTAGATTTTTCATGGAAAAAGAGATTTATGAGCAATCAACAGTTTTAGCTGAAACTTTGATGGGTAGAATAAAAGGTGATGCTATAACTCTTGAAGAGTTGCCAAAAGACCTTTTTGATGGCATTAGCGCTATAAAAATTTGCGCTTGTGGAACAAGTTATCATGCTGGTCTTGTTGCTAGTTATCTTTTTGAAAGGCTTTCAAAAATCAGAGTTGATGTAGTTGTAGCAAGTGAATTTAGATATAAAGAGCCACTTTTACTAAAAGACACTCTCTTTATCGTTATAAGCCAAAGTGGCGAAACTGCTGACACTCTTGAAGCACTTAAAATTGCAAAAAATGCAGGGCTTAAAACTCTTGCTATTTGTAACGTTGATAACTCTTCAATCGTAAGACTCTCTGACGCTTCTATACTAACAAGAGCAGGCATAGAAAAAGGAGTTGCAAGCACAAAAGCATTTGCTACTCAAGTTGCTACTTTGTGGTTACTTTGCCTCTACCTTGCGCAAATTAGAAAAAGTGTAGATAGCAAAACCCTGCAAAATGAGATAGACACTCTTCTTAATATTCCATCGGTTACTTGTGTAAATGACAGCACTCATGAGAAGATAAAAAGATTATCAAAAAGATATCTTCACGGTCACGGATTTTTCTTTATTGGGCGAGATATCTTCTACCCACTTTCACTTGAAGGAGCATTGAAGTTAAAAGAGATTAGTTACTTGCACGCAGAAGGTTATCCAGCTGGCGAGATGAAACACGGACCAATCGCGCTTGTTGATAGTGAACTTTTTACAGTTGCTCTGCTTCCTAAAACAACGCTTTACGATAAAACAAAAAGTAACATTGAAGAGCTTTCAGCAAGAGATGCAACTATACTTGTCATAAGTCCAGAAAATTTTGAATTAGCAGATGATTTTATAAAAACTTATAATACAAAGCATCAAATGAGTGAATTTTTTGAGATGATGGTGATAATCCAACTCTTAGCTCTTGAAATATCAATACGCTTAGGAAATGATATCGATATGCCAAGAAACCTCGCAAAATCAGTAACGGTTGAATAAAAAATTATCTTTACATGTAAAACTTGTCATCGAGTAATAAAGTATCATACTAAGTAAAAAAGTATCATACTCAATTTAATAGTATCATACTGAGTAATAAAGTATCATACTATTTTATATTTTTACAAGGTTTCTCCATATATAATTTCCTTACGTCTAAAAAAGCAGGATGCTATATGCCAAATGTAGACTTTTTGAAAAAATATAATATATGGGTTAAAAACAAATTTCACTTAAAGCAAAGAAGTGATTATGCTCCCTTTATCAAAATTAATGAAATAAGCTCAAAGGGAACATCTCATAGAATATTAGGTTTTATTACAAAAAGAGAGCATCACCTTTTTTCAGATCTTGAACTGAAAGTTTTTCTTTTACTAGATTGGTCTTTAAATGCAAAAGACATAAGAGAACAATATCCGCTTGTCCTACACTCCACAAAAGAAATTGCTAAGAATTGTGGAGCTCCACATCCAAAACTCCTAAACGGCAAATCTCATATTATGACAACAGACTTTTTTGTTGATTATTTACACAATAATGAAATCAAAAAAATAGCAATTCAAGCTAAATACTCTGGTCAACTTGACGACAAGCGAACTATAGAAAAACTTGAAATTGAAAGAAGATATTGGCAAGAAAACAATATTGAATGGAAAATTGTTACTGAAAAAGACTTACCGATGATTAAAGTAAGTAACCTCATGTTACTTCATGAATTTTCAACAACATCTCCTGATTTTGATATTGATACAGAAATAAATACTTTTAGAAATGGAATTTATAGTACAAACGGGCAAAAATCAATAATTGAATTAACTAAATGTATAGACTCATCCTACTCTTTGCCAATTGGTACATCATTAAGAAATTTAAAAATATTACTTTCAAAAAAATACATACTTTTTGATACAAATATACCTTTTTTGGAATTAACATGTAAAGACTTAGTCATTAATAATGAATTATATGGATACAAAATTTTTTCAAATAAATAAAGTGTTTCAAACATCAGATAATACATATAGAATCCTTATCACCTTAAGCGACTCCATAGTCTGGATTGACATCAATAATTTAAACGCATTACCTGAAATTGTAACAAATGATTATATAAATGAATTGCTTAAAAATAATGAATTACTACAAATCGAGGATCCTTATAATTTTTTACTCTTTATAAACGTTGAGCCAAACACCATTTATCAAACAAAGAGAGATGAAAATTATAAACTGATAGAAGAAATTGTAAATAATGAAAATTTTTACAGTACAACAACAAGAGGTACCTTAATTAGTAAAATTATTAAAGAGCGAGGCAGTACCAAACAGACTATTTATAGACTGCTAAGAAAATATTGGCAACAAGGTCAACATATAAATACTCTTCTGCCTGGTTATTATAATTCTGGAGGAAAAGGTAAAGCTAAGAAAACTACTGATAAAAAAATAGGTAGACCAAGAATTTATGGTGAAAATTCAAGTTTAAACAATACATTAAAAGAAGATTCCAAAAAGCTTATGAGAATAACGATTAATAGATATCTATTTAAACAACATCAATCTATTGAATATACGTATCGTAGATTCCTTGCAATGTTTAAAAAACAATATCAAAATATTGTGAATGCTGATATTCCCACAATTTGGCAATTTAAGTATTTATATAAAAAAGAATACTCTCCTCAAGAAAAAATAAAAAAAAGAGCTACCTCTATTGAGTTCAATAAAGACTTAAGAGAGTTGAAAAGCACAGCAACCCAAAGAAGTTTTGGTTCAGGCAGTTGTTACGAAATTGATTCTACTATAGGAGATATATATTTAGTATCTGATAAAAACCAAAATATTGTTGTTGGAAGACCAATTATTTATTTAGTTATAGATACATTTAGCAGATTAATTACTGGTTTTTATGTTGGATTTGAAAATGCATCATATGCTACTGCAGCACAAGCACTTTGGATTTCATTTAGTAACAAAATATCACTTTGTAAAGAATATGGTTTTGATATATCAAATGACACATGGCCTTCTATTGGATTACCACAGGCCATTAGAGCAGATAGAGCTGAGTTGCTTGGCCATCAAATTGAATCATTGGAAAAAAAATTTTCAATTAGAATAGAAAATTCTCCTGCTTATAGAGGAGATGCGAAAGGCATAGTTGAACGATACATTCAAACTGTTCAAAACAAAGCTATAAATAATGCGACTCCAGGAAAAGTCGAAACAATTAAAGAAAAAAAGCGTGGCGGCGGAAGTACAAAAAATGAAGCAACTTTAAATATAACTCAATTTACCAAAATTATTATTGGAATAATTCTACGCAATAATCTTTATGCTGTACTTGAGAAATATGATAGGCCTCCTGACATGCCAAACGATATTGCATCAACACCCATAAATATTTGGAATTGGGGAATCAAGAATAGAACTGGAAAACTTCGTACTGCTGACGAAAATGCAATAAAAGTAGCTCTTTTGCCTAGAGAAAAAGCAACAATTTCAAATCTAGGTTTTAAAGTATTTGGAATTTATTATAACTGTGCGGAAGCAAGTAAAAAAGGTTGGTTTTTTAGAGCAAAAAATACAAATAGGCCAAAAAGTTTAATGGTCTCTTTTAATCCATACAATCTAAACAGTATCTACATATATCCCGATGATACTATTAATCAAAACTTTTGGATAGGAGAGATTTCCCAAAGATCAACTGAATATAAAGATTTAACTATATGGGATGTAACAAAAAAACAAAAGGAGATAAAAGACGCAAACACAAAAGCCAAGTTTAAGTCTTTACTTAGTGAAGTAGATATTGAAGAAAAAATACTAACAATATTTAAGGATGCCAAAAAAATATCTCCTACCATATCAAAACCTGTCAAAAACAAAAAAATAGATATGAAAAAATATAGAGAAATAGAGAAAGGCGCAGAAAGAACAAAAACAAAAGATATGGTTTTAAATATTACAAGTAACTCAAAAAAACATACCGATAAAGAAATATTACAAGAAGATAAAGAACACGAAGAAACAAGCTTTCCAAAATTTAGTGAAACTCTTTTTCCGGAGAATAAAAATGAATAACGATACAGCAATGGTTCATGCCGTATACACTGAATCTATAGGTATTTATAAAGAAAATCCATTTATAGAAGCTTTGCCAAGACCACTTGGCACAACAGATATATACAACCTATTTGCTAATATAAATATTCTCAATAAAGAATATATCGAGCTTAGTAGTTCTGATAGAAAAATTATGATTATGCAATGTATGGGAAGTTTTTTTCAACCCTTCTCTAGACACGTAGAATTAGAAAATAAAATATCCTTAATGATTAGAGATGGTTATGTGAGTAGAAACATTAATAATGGGGATTTGCAAAAGATTATTCAAAAAAACTATAAAGAATCTCAAGAAAACATTTCACCAATATCAAATCTTAGTAATTGCAATTCAACAGCCAAAAGTTTATTATTCTTGGGTGCTTCTGGTTGTGGTAAAACAACTAGTATAAATAAGATTATGTCAACATATCCAAGAGCAATATTTCATGAAAAATACAATTTTGTACAAATTCCTTTTTTAAAAATTGACGCTCCGCACAACTCTTCCCTTAAAGAACTTTGTTTAAATTTTTTCAGAGCATTAGATCAGATAACCCATCAAAGTTATGAAAAAAAATATGGTAAACAAAGAGCAGGTGTTGAGGATTTGCTTGCAGCTATGAAGCAATTGGTCAATACACATGCTATAGGTATTTTAATAATTGATGAAATACAACACCTAAATTATAAAAACTCCCTTGAAACCAAAAAAATTATGAATTTTTTTGTAACTTTAACAAATACTATTAATTTACCTATAGTTTTTATTGGAACCCCAAGTGCTAAAATTATTTTCGATGAGAGCTTTAGAATTGCAAGAAGAGCATCTGGTTTTGGTGCTCAAATGTGGGAACGATTCAAGAGTGATGATGAAGAATGGGAAAAATTTATCAACATTTTGTGGAGAGAACAAATATTAAAAAAGCAAAACACTGCTATTTCAAATGAAATATATCAAACTTTGTATGAATTGTCACAAGGAATAATTGACATTGCGGTTAAACTTTTTTTTCTATCACAAATTCGTGCTATTTTTACAGGACTTGAGAGGATAACAGTACCACTCTTACAAAATGTTTATTTGGACGAATTTAAACCTATTCATCCAATGATAGATGCTCTTAGAAAAAATAATATTGAAGCCATTGAAGAATATGATGATTTAACATTTAGTGGCGCAAATTATGTTGCAACAAAATTTATTGCTAATGTGCAGTCAAATGAATCAAATTTCAGCAAAAATAGTAATTTGAGATATATGTACAACAATGACGAAAAAGCTATCTTACTTCATAATTTATTGTCATATGAAAGCAATATTAACAATGACACTTTGCCTAAAATTGTTAAAGAAATGGTTTTACAATATCCGTATAAATCAAACATTGAGCTCGCAAATGATATTTTAAGCTTTATCAGAAATGAACAAATATCACAAAATGTTGCAACAAAAGAAAGGTTTATAAAAATACATGAACAAGATTGGCAAACATTGAACTCTGAAGACTTAAGATTTATATTTTCTCAGTCACAAAAAAATGATATCTATACGGATTTAAAAAAATCAAATTATATTTTAAGTCAGTCTTTTTGGAATTAATATAAAAAATGCTTAATTTTCCATTACCACATAAAGATGAATTAATATATAGCCTTATATCAAGATATGCTGTTAACTTTTTAATTTTTAGCCCAAAACAGATAATTGAGGATGTATTTAACAATAGACATGTTATCTCAACTGTTGATTTGCCAAATTATTTATCAAAAATTTCTCAAAACATTAACTACAAGCTTAGCGAGGAACAATTAATATACAAACACACCCTTTTTCCAATATATGCTGTATTTACTACTGAAGAAATTAGAAAACAGTGCTTGCTGTTAATGAGTAAACAAAGCAAAGGCTCAATTCATTTAAAATTAGGAGTTAATGCAAGTAGAATTACACAACCTAAATTTTTAAAATATTGTCCAAATTGTTTAAAAAATCAATTTGACGCTATCGGTGAAGCGTATTGGACAAGATTTTGGCAAGTTCCATCCATAAACTATTGCAATGCTTGCTCTACAAAATTACTAAATTCACAAACAAGATTAAGAGAAGTAAAAAGACATAACTATATTCCTGCTATATTATACAAAGATGAAGGGAGTAAGTCTCTCAATAATCATAGCACTATACTACCTTATGAAAAAACTATCATTGAAAAAGTAGATGAGTTATTAAATTTAGATCCCATGGTCTCTCCAAGTTTTACTCAATGGTCTATATTTTATAAACAATTAGCAGTAAATTTAGGCTGCACTAAAGGCAAAAGATGTATCAACTATGATAAGATAAAAAACTTAGTATTACAAAAGTGGCCTATCTCTTTTTTAAATAAATATAATTTAGGGATGCTTGATACGGAAAATTCGTGGTTAAAAACAATTTTCAGAAAACATAGAAAATCATTTAGTTTTTTAGAACATATAATTGCTATTGACTCATTGAGCGATCAATGGAATTTTGTAGATATACTTGAGCAAATAAAATTGAATGTAGCAAACATAAAACCTATTGAACACAAAGAGAAAAGTCTGAACAATGAAATCTATTATAAAGAACTGCAAAAATGGGAACATTTAGTAAAACAATTTGGCATAAAAAAAAGCAGAAATCACAATAAGGCACTATATACATATCTTTATAGATACAACAAAAAACTATTTTTACAAATAAATCAAAAATATCATAAAAAAAATATCCCACAATCTATTAACTATGATATATGGGACAGAAAAGATAAACACTTTACGCACGAATTAAAAAACATTATAATTAGTTTAAGAAAAGATTGCAATATTCCAAGACTTTCAACAAACTCATTAATTTCTAAGTTTAACAATAAAGAAACTATTTATAAAAATATTGATAAGTTGCCTTTAACAAAAAGATTGCTTGAAAAATTTTCTGAAAATATTGAAAATTACCAAATAAGAAGAATAAAAAGAACAATAAAAACTTTAGCCAAGGATCAAAATACAATAAAAGCTTGGATTGTACTAAGATTGTCTGGACTCAGCAAAAATAGATTATCAAAAAAAGCTAGTAAATTTTTAGATATTTTAATTAATAAAGGAATTGTCTCATGAGAATAAAAAATTTAGAAGATAATATAAAAATTAATTTCATAGGCTCTTTATTTAAAGACATAAATCACCCTACTTGGAAAATTAATTTAGGCTACTCATGCTATGATAATGCAATTTCTCCTAAAGACACTAAACCAGAACCAACATATACAAACTTTTCTAATATTACCATACTTTCAAAAAGTAGAATAATTAATTCGGAAAAACATATCAGAGCAAGTAATTTACAATTTAAAACCTTTAAGCTTCCAGCAAAAAATAGATGGCAAGCAGAATCCAAGCATTATGCAAATAGATTTAAATTTCCAATAGAAAACAATGCATACATCACAACCGTAGAAATACCGCAAATTGAATTAGCAAGAGCATTATTTTTTCACTATACATACCTATCCTTGTCGTCATTAGAAAACAATTCTCTTTCAAGAGACTTTCAAGTGATTGAAAACATTGATAACTTCACTATTTATGTACAACATCTAAAGTATGAATATAAATACATTTACGAAAAACCTGAGGCAAGAAATATATTAGCATGGATACTGCTCAATCAAGATATTAAAAAATCATATGAAAGCATATCTTCTTATTTAATAAAAAATAATACAAAATCCAACAACTATATAAAATGGGATTTTCAATTTGACCAGCCATCTTTAGAAAATGTTAAAATTTACGCTTCTGGCTTGACTCATGGTGACACAAAGACGTTTTATATTCATGAAATTATTAAAATAGAAAATTTACCAAATCATATCAATAAACAAGTTATTTTTTATAATGAAGATTTTAATAAAAAAATAGAATCTTCAAACCAAAAAGTTCCTACTTCTTTCACCAATCAAGATTTTGAGCCAATCATAGATGATGACTTGGAAGCATCTAATTCACAATCTACTCGTATTATTCCAGCTCCTAAGATATCTTTTGGTCTTTCAAATACTATGTCAACGAAACTCCTTGGAGAAAAAATCAAAAAAGGTTCAAAAAAACCTGATAAGGAAGATGTTGAATCCAACAACTACGACTCTACAGAAGATGTAAGTACGGATGAAGCAGATATCTTTGGTGATGTAAGAAAAGGAGACTTTTTGGGCGGGAATAGTACTAATGAAGAAGATCCAGAAATACTAAAAGATACTTTCTATGTATTTGTTGAAATGCTAGAAAAGTTTAAACAAAATCATGGAATTAACTACAATTTAGAATTTAAAAAATTGCATAGAGTTTCAAAAGCAAAAAAACACTTGAAAACCGATGGTACCTATAGACATGTAGTCATAGCAACAATAACTTTCAATGATAGAAATTTCTATATGTTTGAAGTAGATACATCGGACTTAAATTTTTCACTATCTACGCGAATTATTGAATTTAAAAATTTTTCAACTGATTTTTTAAATGCTATCATCAATAAAATACTTCGGCTTACCGTAAAAAATAGTATAAAATGGCCAATTAAATATATCGATTCTAAAGCATTAAAAAATTCCCAATTTAATCATCCAAAAAATATTTCAAGATTAAAAAATAAAAAAATGGTTGATTGGACTGATAGATTGATTGGGGTACTGAATAATTAAATGAGTAACAGTAGATAGTATTTTAAATTTGCTGCAAGCATTATAGAGAAGATAAGAAAACTACCGACTACCGGATTGATTAGTCGGTAATGAAAGCTTACTTCTTACCAAAATTCTTTGCTATATACTCAGCAAGGGAATCTATATCTTCTTCAGATAAAGATTTAACTTGTCCAATCATGCTTGCTTTCATTCTTCCACCATATGTTCCATCTTTGTATCCTCTTAAAGATGTCTTTATCTCCTCAAGTGATAAATCAGCAGTAATCTTTGTGCCTCCTGGTGGAACTTTTTCCGCACTTTTACCATGACAAACTGCACAACGCTTATATAGGTTTTCTGGTTTTGCGGCAAATGATTGTGTGGCAAAGCTTGAAACAATCAAAACTGTTGCAACAATTGTAAATATTTTCATTTTTTCTCCTATAAAATTTTGCGGAAGATTAACATAATCAAATAATTTTTTTATTGACTTTCATCATAATTGTTTAAAATACCATATCATTAATAAATTGATAGTTTTTGATAAAATAGCACCAAAAGTTATAATGAAAAAGAATAAACTTGCTGATTATTTAATGATATATAGTGCTAATAAGGATCGCTGATGATAAATGACAAACTTGAACATGACAAAACATATCTAAGTAAAAGATACACGATAGCATTAACAATAATAGCCTTTTTGTCCATACTTGCTTTTATAAATATGAGTTATCTTATAAACAATCAAGCAAATGATGGCAAAACAATTGATACAAGTGGTCAGCAGATAATGCTATCACAAAAGATAGCCCTTTATGCTATCTACTACCAAACAGGACAGCTTGAAGTGAGCATAGAAGAGATGCGAAGACATCATGAGTATCTACTCTCTTTAAATATGTCAGATAATGTAAAAGATATATATTTTGGAAAAGAGGTAAATTTAGATGAAAAAGTAAGAAGTTACATAGAAAATGCAAAAAGATTTCGCCAAACAACAGATGGCAAAAGTTTAACTTATGTTTTGCAAAACTCTCAAAGACTTTTAGTTGATTTAAACAAAGTTGCACAAGCATATTTAAGTGAGGCAGAAAATAAAACTAAAAAGTTAAAAAATCTTGAAATTATTATATGTATAGCCACGCTCATAACGCTACTTTTAGAAGCTCTATTTATCTTTAAACCAGCAAATACCACGATTGTAAATAAAACCAAAGAGTTGGTCAATGAAAAAAATTACTCAAATACAGTTATTGAATCAAGCAAGAATGCTATTATTGTTGTATATAAAATGAGTTTAATAAAAACATTTAACAATAAAGCAGAAACAATGTTTGGATATAAAAAAAGTGACATCAGAACATTAGAAGAGTTGTTGAAAATCATCCCTAAAAAATATAAATCGATACACAAAAAGGGGTTAAAATACTTTTTTTCAAAAACACTTTTTAAAATATCTGAAAAAACTTTTGAGTTTGATCTATGTGATAGATATGGAGAGCTTTTTCCAGTAAGAGCATCTTTTGGAGTTGTAAATAGTGGTGAGGACTTGATAGTGATAAACATAGAAGATATAACCAATGAAAAGCAAAAAGATACAGTTATATTTAAACAGGCAAAATTTGCAGCTCTTGGAGAGATGATAGCTATTATCGCTCATCAGTGGAGACAACCTCTTGCTGAAATTAGTTTAAATAACGTGTATATAAAAAAGAAAATAGAACAAAAAGACCTTCATGAAGAGATATGTAAAAATGAAAATATTATAAAATTTATGTCTGAAACAATTACAAATTTTGAAACATTCTATAAAAATTCAGAAGGTGAGTGGTTTAGTCCAAAAGACTCCATAGAGCAAGCATTAAATGTAACAGAGTATGTTTTAAGATTAAAAGAGATTGAGTTATCTGTTGATGTAGATAGCGATATCCCACAAATCTTTGGACAAAAAAACTCACTATCTCAAGTCATACTTTCAATCATTCAAAACTCTATAGAAAAACATAAAACTTCACAAGTAGATGAAACTTGGATAAAAATGGAGTTAAGAAAAAGCGAAGAGGATATCCGCATAACTATAGAAGATAATGCGGGTGGAATACAGATTGTACCAATTGAAGATATATTTAAACCATTTAGAACGGATAAAAAAATAGGTGATAAAAGCAGATCTACTGGACTTGGGCTTTACATGTCAAGACTTATCATAGAGGAAAAATTTAATGGAGATATTTTTGCGGAAAATACTCAAAATGGAGCAAAATTTACTATAAATATTCCATTTAAACATTAAGCTTATAGCCAACTTTACCAACACTTTGTATGATGTTAGGGTCGATTTTTTTTCTTAATTTAAAGACTAAATTTTTGAGTGCAGATGGTGGAGCAACTTCCTCATAAACATATAAATGGTTTTCAATGAAAGTTTTGGTCAAATTTTTATCATGATTGTGAAGCAATAGTTCGATAAACTCTATCTCTTTTGGTGTAAGCAAAACAGTATCTTTTTTGGGGCTCATGAAAATTTTTTGCAGGTAGTCATACTTCCATCCACCAACAAAATCAAAAAACTTTGGTTTATTGTTGAAAATATGCTCTGCACAAGAGAGCAGTGCTTTCTCGAGAGGCTTTTCTTGTATGGGTTTTACTATGTATTCTACTAAAGAGAGTTTTATGGATCTCAAAAGTAACTCTTGGTCTGCGTAAGCACTTGTTACAACAATTGGGATTGTTTTATTATTTTTTCTTATAATTTCTATAAACTCTAAACCATTAATTTTAGGCATTTTGATATCGGTTATAATGATATCAGGATAAGATTTTGTATACATATCTATGGCCTCTTCTCCATTAGAAGCCTCTATAACATCTTTTGCATATAACTTTAAAACTTTTTTAAAACTATCTCTTAGTTTAGGTTCATCCTCTACTAACAAGATAATACTATTTAACAAAACAGTTTCGTATATTTTTTTCATAGATATCTTCTTAAATTTTTTATCAATTAGCGACCAAAAAAAGCATCTACGTATTGTAGAATTTAAAAATAAAAATAAATTAAATAAAGTCAATTAATTTTTGTGCATAAGAAATAGGTTAAAAAGTAACATTTTTGTTCTTTTTTAGTATTTTATATATAAAAATTCTTTTATAAGGAGGAATTAATGGGAGTTTTGAAGCGAGTTTCACTATTGTGTATTTCGTTGATTACTTGTGCAGCTTTTTTAAATGCACAAAGTAGTAACAACTTGCAATCAATAATGAAAGAGCGAGGGTTAAGCGAAAAAGATGTCTTAGCTGCTGCAAAGACTTATGTTCCAAGCGGCAAAAAAGATGAGTATTATGTATTTAGTTCCGGAGGTCAATCAGGGCAAGTGCTTGTTTATGGTGTACCTTCCATGAGAATATTAAAATACATTGGTGTTTTTACACCTGAGCCGTGGCAAGGTTACGGATATGATGAAGAGTCTAAAAAGATTTTAGACAGTGGTGCCATAAGAGGTCAAAAGATAACTTGGGGAGATTCTCACCATCCAAATTTTTCTGAGAAAAATGGTGAATATGTGGGGGATTATCTTTTTATAAATGATAAAGCAAATCCAAGAGTTGCTGTTATTGATTTACACGGCTTTGAGACGGTGCAAATAGTAACAAATCCTGTGTTTAAAAATACTCATGGTGGTCCTTTTGTGACTCCAAATACAGAGTATATTTTAGATGCTGCACAACTTGCTGCACCGCCTGAAAATGATTATGTACCTGTGGATGCTTATCAAGAGAAGTTTAGAGGCGGAGTAACACACTGGAAGTTTGATTATGCAAAAGGAAGAATTGACGAAAAAGCTTCATTTACGCTTGAAATGCCTCCTTATATGCAAGATTTAACAGATGCAGGAAAAGGACCTTCGTATGGATGGGCATTTACAAATAGTTTTAACTCAGAAATGTACACAGGTGGAATAGAGAAAGGTTTGCCACCATTTGAAGCAGGTATGAGTAGAAACGATGTTGACTTTATGCATGTTTATAATTGGCAGATTTTAGAAAAATTAGCCAAGGATTCAAAAAACTATAAAGTTATCAATAACCACAAAGTTATCACAATTGAAGCTGCGGTAAAAGCAGGAGCTCTATTTTTGATTCCAGAACCAAAGTCTCCTCATGGAGTTGATGTTACGCCAGATGGAAAATATATCATTGTTGGCGGAAAACTCGACACTCATGTCTCGATTTATAGTTTTGAGAAAATTAAAAACTTAATCGACAAAAAAGAATATGCCGGAAAAGATGCTTATGGTATTCCTATACTTGATATGAAAAAATCACTTCATGGTCAAGTAGAGCTTGGACTTGGACCTTTGCACACATCTTTTTTTCCGCAAGATGGCTTAGCCGTTACATCTTTGTATGTAGATTCACAAGTTGTAAAGTGGAATTATAAAGATTTAAAAGTTATAGATAGAGTTAATGTTCACTATAACATTGGTCACCTTGATACAATGGAAGGAAAGTCAACAAAACCAAAAGGTAAGTATGCTATTGCTCTTGATAAATTATCGATAGATAGATTTTTACCTGTAGGGCCTCTGCATCCTCAAAATCACCAATTGATTGATGTGACAAGTGCAAAAATGGAAGTTATCTATGATATGCCGCTTCCACTTGGCGAACCTCACGATGTTGTCTCTATTCATGCAAGTAAAATAAATCCAGTTAAAACCTATGAGATGGGAACAGATCCAAGAATAGGTAAAAAACATGAAGGCATGACACTTGCAGGTCAAGAGAGGGTTGAGCGAGACGGCAATAAAGTGAAGGTTTACATGACAGCAGTAAGAAGTCACTTAAATCCGGAGCATATAACAGTAAATAAAGGTGATGAAGTTACTATATATATAACAAACCTTGAGAGAGCTCAAGATGAGACTCATGGTTTTGGTATATCAGGACTCAATGTACACGCTTCAATCGAGCCAGGAAAAACTGCTTCTGTAAAATTTACGGCTGATCAAGAGGGAGTGTTTCCGTACTATTGTACAGAGTTTTGTTCGGCACTTCACTTAGAGATGATGGGATATCTCTATGTCAAAGATCCTAAAAAAACATATCCTGATTATAAGGCTGCAAAAGTTTCTCAAATGAGTAAAGCAGAATTAGAACAAGAGTATAAAAAGATAGTTGCTACAAACAAAGCAACTGACGATGTTATACTAAGTGTTGTTAAGTTTTTACAAGAGAATAAATATGAGAAATACCCTATAATTAAAGCTATGGTGGATGATGCTTTTGTTCAATATGGGCAAATTCCAGACACAAGAGCAAAAGCGGACGCTGCATATAAAAAAGGTGAGTTAGACCAAGCAGTTCTTTGGGAAACTCAAGTTTGGCAATATTTAGTTAAAACAGCCGATGTTGGATTAAGAGCTAAAAATCAGTTAGAAAGAGAGATAGCAACTCCAATGAGTCCAGCTGCTTCAAGAGGAGAAGAGGCATTCTTAAGAGGTGGTTGTAGCGGTTGTCACGTAGCTGGACAAGTAAGTTCAGGACCAGATTTAACAGGTGCACTTCTTAGACATGAAAGCGGTGAGAAGTTTATATATGAGTTTATTCTTACTCCTGAAAAACACTACAATGATCCTTATATCGATGCGATGATTAGGGCATTTAATCTTAGAATGCCAAATCAAAACATGAAACCTGAAGAAGTTAAGGATATTATTGAGTATTTAAAATGGATAGATGAGAACGCAGGCATCTATTAAGATTTTTAAGTAAAGCAGACTATTGGTCTGCTTTACGCTAAGTTTAAAATTAAAATTAAGGTGCTTTGATGAAGAAATATCAAATTTTTACGATAACTGCATTAGTGCTTTTGACGATATTTTTTACTATTCCAATAGTTGGTTTTTATGGAACACCAGGCAAAATAAGAACACATGAGACGCAGACTATAAACAGTTATGCTTATACCATTTGGGATCTGTATAGCCCACTTCAGTATGTAAGTAGTGCAACTTCAAAAGGGGCAGAAAAATCACTTTCGAAAATGCTCTCAACAAATTCCGAGATTGGTATGGCAAGCATTCCTGTTTGGAGAGTTTCGCTTGAAGCTCCAAATTATCCAAAAGATGCATTTCCTGAAGGGATTCCCGTCTATTTTCATTTTGATGGATTTAGTGGTGAGGTTCATGAGATGAATACGATAAATCACTACATTGGTATGTACCCGATGCAAAGAGGAGCCCAAATAGAGATGTCTTTGATGCCATATATATTTTTATCTATCTCTTTGTGTATGCTTGGTTTTTTATATTGGAATAGTAAAAGATCTTGGATATTGATGATATTTCCTATTTTGTTACCTGTTGGATTTTTGGGAGTTTTTGCAGGGTGGCTCTATTGGTTTGGACACAACATGCAAGAGTGGGGTGCATTTAAGATAAAACCTTTTATGCCAACAGTTTTTGGAGATGGAAAAGTAGCCCAATTTACAACACACTCTTATCCAACAAGTGGTTTTTATGTCCTTTTGTTGATAGCATTTTTGTCAGCACTTGCAATCTTCTCAAAAATGAAATATCAAAAAGAGAATAAAGTAAAAAAATGAAAATTTTATATCTTTTACCTTTTACATGTACACTACTTTTTTCAAATGCACTTCAAGATGCTATTGACAAGGCTCCTGAAAACTCAAAGCTTGAATTAGATAGTGGAAAATACTTTGGCAATATCGTGATAAATAAGCCAATCATTTTAGAAGGAAAAGATAAAACAGCCCACATTATAGGAGATAACACTACTCATGTGATTATCATAAATAGTTCAAATGTTATCATAAGAAACTTATCTATTAGTGGAAGTGGAAGCTCTCATGAGAGAATTGACAGTGGTATTTTGGCAAAAAATGTAAACAATATAGAGATAAGTAACAATAATATCACGGATGCTCTTTTTGGTATAGATTTACAACAAGTCTCCAATTCAAAAGTTGTTGGTAACTACATCTCTTCAAAAGATTTTGATTTGGGAATACGAGGAGATGGTATAAGACTTTGGGCTTCAAGTAATAATATAATCGCAAAAAATAACTTTTATAAATCAAGGGATTTAGTTGCTTGGTACTCAAGCAAAAATATTTTTGAAGGAAATTATGCAGAAGGCGGCAGATACTCTTTACACTTCATGTACGCAAATGACAATATTATAAGAGATAATATTTTTAAGCACAATTCTGTTGGCATATTTTTTATGTATTCTAAAAATATAGAAGCTTACAACAATATAGTTCAAAGTTCAAGCGGAGCCTTTGGAATAGGTATAGGACTTAAGGATTGTACCGATTTTAACATAAGAGAAAATAGCATTATTTACAATGCAAGAGGAGTTTATTTAGATCAATCTCCCTATCAACAAGGAGATATAAATGAGTTTAGAAATAATAAAATATTATACAATTCAAGTGCCGTTCAATTTCAAGGATTGAGAGAAAATGTACTTTTTGAAGATAATATTTTTAAAGGAAATATGGAGATTATCTTAAGTGATACCCCAAAAGATGATGCAAAATACATCACTTGGAATGGAAATTTTTGGGACACTTATGAGGGTTATGATAAAGATAGAGATGGTATTGGCGATATTGAGTATTTTCACTATGCTTATGCCGACAGACTTTGGCAGTACAATCCAAATATAAAGTTTTTTTATGGTTCTGTTACTATGGATTTATTAAATTTTTTAGCAAAAATGGCACCTTTTTCAGAACCTGAACTTTTAGCTGTAGATAAAAAGCCTCGTATGAAGGATAAGTTTTGAAAAAAATAGATAGAAGAGATATATTTAAACTTAGTGCTACTACTCTATTTTTTGGAAGTTTATTTGGTGCAGGACTCTATTTTTCACCAAAATTAAAATCTAAAAAAAACTTTTTAAGACCTCCTGGAGCTATTGGTGAAAGTGAATTTTTAGCTACCTGTATAAAATGTGGGCAATGCGTACAAGTTTGTCCTTATCACTCACTTTCTCTTCTTGATATAAATGAGTTAAACTCTATAGGAACTCCATTTGTTGATGCAAGAAAAAGAGGCTGTTATCTTTGTGATTTGTTTCCCTGTATATTAGCCTGTCCGAGTGGCTCATTAAATCACGATGTAACTCTACCAAGTGAAGCAAATATGGGAGTCGCATTTGTTAAAAATATAGATATTTGTCTTTCATATATAGATAAAAAAGTTGAGAAAGAGGATATAAAGAGTATTTTAAAACATTCAAATAAAAACGAAAGAGAAGATAAAGTTTTAAAAGATTTGAGTGAATTTGTAGGTAAAGAGTGTACCATTTGTGCCGATTTGTGTCCTTATCCACAAAAAGAGGATGCAATTGAGATGGTTTTAAATAAGGATGGAAAATTGATTCCAGTAATTAAACAAGATTGCATTGGATGCGGGGTTTGCGTTGAGCTTTGTCCTGCAAAAGATGATGGAGTTTTAGTTGTGATTCCAAGAAAAACATATAGCGAGGTGTATTCATGAAAAAGTTTTATATTTTAGTGTTAGTTGCTATTTTATTTGCAGGTTGTGAAAAAAAAGAGCAAAAAGAGGTAAGTATAGCTCAAGAAAATGTCTCTACTCCACAAATAAAAATAGTTGAAAATGCACTCGAAGTAAAAGAGAACAATCCTCTTATATCCTATGACATTGATGGTAAAGAGAAGTTAAATATACAAACAAAAGATGATGAAGAAGCTAAAGTGGTTAAGCAAATAGCTGCACAGTTTGCCATAAAAAACAGTTACGCAAAGGTAAGCAAAGAGTTACTTGGTCAGAGGTTGAGTAAAAA
>JBKECC010000142.1:0-1797 GCA_047974135.1 Campylobacteraceae bacterium
AAGCAACACACTCTGTAAAAAACATAGAGAGAGTTTTGATAAGTCGCAACTCACCAAAAGACAAAGTTGTAAAATGCACCGTTTATATATCAAACATATCTTATTGGGACGAGGTAAATGCCATTTACTCTGAGTTTTTCGCAGACCACAAACCCGCTCGCTCTATTGTTCCAACAAGAGAGTTACACAACGGTTGTCTTATTGAGATTGAAGCTATTGCAGAGATTAAAGGATAAAAGATGGAATTTATATGTTCAAAATGCAAAACAAAAGTTGATGTAAGCACAAAAGAAGCAATTTGCAAATGTGGAGGTTTGTGGGATTTAGACTTTAACCCACCAAAGTTTGAACTTTCTCTTATCGATAAAGATGAGTGGAACATCTTTAGATACAAAGCTTTTATGCCTTTCTTTGATGACACATACAAAAGCATAACCCTTGGAGAAGGCGTGACTCCAATAGTAAAACTTGATAGCGATGTGCTTTTAAAGATGGATTATTTTATGCCAACATTATCGTTTAAAGATAGAGGAGCTGCCACTCTTTTAACTCACTGCAAATCTATAGGCGTAAAAAGTGTAGTTCAAGACAGTAGTGGAAATGCTGGAAATAGCGTTGCAGCCTACTGTGCAAAAGCAGATATAAAATGTGAGATATTTGTTCCAGAGGGAACTTCAAGTAAAAAGATAGCTATGATAAAATCACACGGCGCAAAGGTGAATGTAACAGATGGAAGTCGCGATGATTGTGCAAATGCTTGTAGAAAAAAGGTAGTTGAAGACAAAATTTACTATGCAAATCATGTATACAATCCTTTCTTTTACGAGGGTACAAAAACTTACATATATGAAGTGTATGAAGAGTTAAAAAGGATTCCAGAAAATATCTTCATTCCACTTGGAAACGGAACGCTTTTTATAGGTGCCGTTCTAGCTTTGGAACATCTTCTCAAAAGCGATGTAATCAAAAAAATGCCAAATATATTTGCCGTTCAAAGTGAGCATTGTGCTCCATTTGAAAAAGCGTATGTAACTCATGAAAAAATTCCAGCAAAGATAAAACCAACTCACACTTTAGCTGAAGGCATAGCCATAGGTGAGCCAATGAGAGGCGAAGCTATACTAAAAATGATTTATAAGCACAATGCAAAAGTTATCATTGCACCTGAGAGCATGATACTTGAAGCAAGGGAAAAATTAGCACAAAAAGGTATATACATTGAACACACAACTGCTGCAACTTACGCGGCATACTTAGAGTATTGCAAAAAGCATGGAAAGCTTAGTGATGCACTTCTTCCAATGTGTGGAGCGGGACTAAAATCAGATAAATAGTTGACATTTAAGGCAAAATTTTATAATCAACACGTATGTTATGAAAAATCTTACCTGAGAAGAGATTTTCTAAATCGGCTTTAGTTTATCTCCTATCTCTTTTGTTAACCACACATGCCCCTCACTATTCTCTCGTTTATTTAAATGTGCAATCAAAGTATTTTCAACACTATCATAAGGGTGTATCAATTTGGCAATCGTATAAATAAATGCACCTAGGGTTAAAGGTCCAAAGATAATAACACCTAAAACACATATAATTTGAAGAATAATCATGCCGTTTGGATTACTCCATGGAGCACCAAAATAAAAAAGTGTTGTAAGTCCTGCTGAAACTATGGTAATAAAAAGCCAAGCTATCCAAGCACCTTTCTCACTTCTACACTCTTTACAGCAAAATATATTTAGCTTTATAACATTTTTATATGTTGTGATATTGTTTTCCACAGTATAGTCAGCAAAC
>JBKECC010000057.1:0-13964 GCA_047974135.1 Campylobacteraceae bacterium
ATTTGAAAAATTATCAAAAGATAAAGTACTTATACTTGATGGTGCGATGGGCACACAGATACAAAATTTAAAACTTGATGAGAGTGTTTGGGAAAATAATGAAGGTTGTAACGAACTTTTAAACACAACTGCAAGTGATGAGATAAAAAAGATACACAGAGCTTACTTAAAAGCTGGAGCTGACATCATTAAAACAAATACTTTTGGAGTTATGCCTTGGGTTTTGGACGAGTACAACATCGGCAAAAGAGCCGATGAGTTGTGTTACAACGGAGTAAAATTAGCCCGTGAGGTTTGCAGTGAATTTAGCGATAAACCTCGTTTTGTTGCTACATCTTTTGGACCTGGTACAAAACTTCCATCTTTAGGACATATAGACTATGATGAAATGTATGAGGGATATAAACTTTGCACTATTTCAGCCCTAAATGCAAAAACAGATATCATTTTACTTGAAACGGCACAAGATCCACTTCAGTTAAAAGCCGCTCTAAATGCTATATATGATGCATTTGACGCTTTACATGTAAAAGTTCCAATCATGGTGAGTGTAACTATCGAGCTTTCTGGAACTATGCTAATAGGAACTGATGCTGGTACGATAGCGACTATCTTAGAGCCGTTTGATATATTTTCTTTAGGTTTTAACTGCGGAACGGGTCCTACTCAAGTTACATCTCATGTAAAAACATTAAGTACTATATGGAGTAAACCTATAAGTGTTCACTCAAATGCTGGACTTCCGCAAAATAGAGGCGGTTACACTTTTTACCCAATGGGACCAGATGAGTTTGCAAAACTTCAGTGTGAATTTTTAGAGATTGATGGAGTCTCGTTTTTGGGCGGATGTTGTGGCACAACTCCTCAGCACATTTTAGAGTTAAGCAAAATGGTAAAAGATAAAAAACCAAAACAACCAAAAGGATTTTTAGAGCCTTCTATCGCTTCGCTTTATGAAAGTAAAGCTTTGAAACAAAATCCTGCTCCATTTTTAATTGGTGAGCGAAGTAATGCAACTGGCTCAAAAGCTTTTCGTGAAATGTTGCTCGCTGAAAATTATGATGGAATTTTAAATGTTGCACAACAGCAAGTACGAAGTGGCGCTCACGGCATAGATGTAAGCGTTGGATTTGCTGGTAGAGATGAAAAAAAAGATATGAAAAGGGTTATAAAAGATTATAGTGCAAAGATAGCACTTCCTCTTATGCCTGACTCAACGCAGATAGATTCTCTTGAAGTTGCACTTAAAAATATAGGTGGACGAGCTATCATAAACTCTGTAAATCTTGAAGACGGTGAAGAGAAGTTTCATAAAGTTTGTGCTTTAGCAAAAAGATACGGTGCTGCACTTGTTTGTTTGGCTATCGATGAAAAAGGTATGGCAAAAACAAAAAAACAAAAGGTAGAAATAGCAAGCAGAATGTACAAACTTGCTACTAAAAAACATGGCTTTCGTGGAAGTGATTTGGTTTTTGACTTGCTTACTTTTACCGTTGGAAGTGGAGATAGTGAGTATTTTACAGCTGCTATCGAAACCATAGAAGCCATAAGAGAATTTTCAAACTTGCACAAAGAAGTTGGTTTTGTTTTAGGAGTTTCAAACATCTCTTTTGGGCTTGATAAGCACGCACGTGAGTATCTAAACTCAGTATTTTTACATCACTGCGTAAAAGCAGGGCTTAGCATGGCTATAGTAAATGTTAAAAACACTTTGCCACTTCACAAGATAAACGAAGATGATTTAAAAGCGTGTAACGATTTACTCTTCAATAACCGTGAAAATGGCGACCCTCTTTTTACTTTTATAAATCATTTTAGTGGCAAAAAAGAGGAGAACAGTGATGATGAAAGCAAATATGAGAGTTTAAACGCAAAAGAAAAAGTCAACTTTTTACTCATTGAGGGCGATAAAGAGAGGATGTTAAAACTTCTTCCAACGGCAAAAGATGAGATAAAGCCTGAAATCATCGTAAATGAGATACTTATAGACGCCATGAAAGAGGTTGGGGAACTTTTTGGAAGTGGAAAGATGCAACTTCCTTTTGTTTTGCAAAGTGCAGAAGTCATGAAAGCAAGTGTTGATTTTCTAAATCCATTTTTGCCAAAAACAGACAAAAAAACCACAACAACTATAGTCATAGGAACAGTTAAAGGTGATGTTCATGATGTTGGCAAAAACTTAGTTGACATAATCCTTACAAATAACGGCTTTAAAGTGATAAATATCGGCATAAAAGCCGAGCTTTCGCAGTTTATAGATGCTCTAAAAGAACACAATGCTGACGCACTTGGCATGAGTGGACTCTTAGTTAAATCAACTGCTGTTATGAAAGAAAACTTAGAAGAGTTAAAAAGACAAGGTATCGATGTACCTGTTATCTTAGGAGGTGCTGCGTTAAATGATAGCTTCGTTGAGGATTTTTGTAGACCTTCTTATGATGGAGCTGTTTTTTACTGCAAAGACGCATTTGAAGGCATTGTTGCCATGGGAAGGATTGAAGCAAAAAACTACGATACAAATCTCAGCCCAAAGAAAAAAGAGAAGATACAAGTAGCAAAAGTTGAAAAAATAGAGCCAATTTTAAAAGAAAACATCATCTTACCAACACTTGATGAAAATATACCTATCCCTCCATTTTGGGGAAGAAGAGTGTTAAAACTTGATGTTAGAGAGTTGGCTTACTCTTGGATAAATCACAAAATACTCTTTTCACAACGTTGGGGTTATAGCTCAAAAGGATTAAATCAGCAAACTAAAGATAAGCAAACAAAAGAGGTTTTATGGCCACTTTATGATAAGGTAAAGGCTTTGATTGAAAAAGAGGATTTGTTTCAATCTATCGTTTTATATGGATATTTTCCTTGCAGAAGTGATGATACAAAACTCTATATATTTGATGAACAAGAAGGATTTAATAACTCTCATGAGATAAACACAGAACCTCTTGAAGTGGTAAAAAAAAGAGCTATCATAACTTATGACTTTCCAAGACAAAAAAGGTCGCCTCACAGATGTTTAAGTGACTTTTTTCACTCCACGAAACACGATGTTGTAGCATTTACTTGCGTAAGCGCTGGAAGTAAATTTAGCGAGTTTACTTCAAAACTTTACAACGAGGGAAAATATAAAGAGTATCATGAATTGCATGGGCTTAGCGTAGAACTTGCTGAAGCATTGGCAGAAATCGTACATAAACAGATAAGGCTAGAGCTAGGCATTGCTAAAGAAGAGGGCAAAACTCTAAGAGATGTTAAGATGACAAAATATCAAGGTTGCAGATACTCTTTTGGTTATCCAGCTTGTCCAAATCTTAGCGACAATAAATATATATTTGACTTGTTGCGTCCAGAAGAGTTTGGTATAACTCTAAGTGAAACATATCAAATGCATCCAGAACAAACCACCTCAGCACTCGTGGTTTACAGCAAAGAAGCTAAATACTTCGCTGTGTAAGGTTTACATGTAAAGATTTATGAGGAATATATGGATAATAAAATAAATCAAAGAAGAACATTTATAAGAAAAAGTTTGCAACTCTCTTGTGTATTTGTGACTTTTTCTTTCATTGGTTGTGATAGCAAGGTTTCAAGTGAGCCAAAAAAGATAAAATTTGGTTACGATGTTTGCAAAAGATGTAAAATGCTAATCACAAACAAAAACTATGCTGTGCAAGTTATAAACACTAAAAATGGTTCACATTATAACTTTGATGATGTTGGTTGTACCATTTTGTGGTTTGTTGAAGAGAAGATAAAATGGCAAGATGAAGCCATCATCTACGTTAAAGATGCGTCATCTAGTGAGTGGTTAAAAGCAGAGGAAGCTTTTTGGAACATGGGAGCTTTAACTCCTATGAATTTTGGATTTTCAGCTTATAAAAATAAACAAGATGATACTCAAAATCTAACATTTAAAGATGTAGAATCTTTGATACTTAAAAAAAGAAATATCGGCACTTACTTATGATACGTAGAAAAAGGAGTCAAAATGCGATTAAGTAACTTTTTGATTTTAATAACTCTCGCATTTGGATTTAGTGGTTGTTACACTACAAAAGCAACATATGAAATATTTGAAAGGAATTTTAATAGTGCCATTGGGAGCTCATACTACACAACCTATTGGAAAGAAAGAAGAGAAATATATAGTGAAGACAAATACATATATATATCTAGATATCCAAAAGGGTGTGTTTATGGTTATTTGACAAATAAAGATGAAAGTGAAGAAAAAGTTATAGGATGGATAATACTCAAAGGTGAAGAGAATTGTAAAATTGGAGTAACAAGAACTTTATTTTAGATATTATACTTAACGGAGAAAATAAATGAAAACAATTAATATTTTAGCTTTAATAACTTTAATTTTTGGATTAAATGGTTGTTCCACCCATATAAATCCCAAAAGTTATGAAGAGTTTGAAAAAAACAAAAATCTAGCTATTGGTGGCTCACATATACCAAATATGAATAAAGACAGAAGAGAGATTTACAGTGAAGATAAATACATATACAAGTTTGAAACTCCTCCTAAATGCTTTTTTGGTTATTTAACAAACAGAGACGAAAATGAAGAAAAAGTTATAGGTTGGGTTATACTCTCAGGTAAAGAGTATTGCAAGCAACAAATACCTTAATAGAGATATTTAAAAATTACTTATAAAAAACCACTCTAAAAGTTATCATATCTTCTTTTATAAAAGCAAATATATCTCCGCCATGTAGTTTGATTATAGATTTAGCTATAGAAAGCCCAATGCCAGAGCCACTTAAGTTTTTTTGTCTTGAACTATCAAGTTTGTAAAATCTATCGAAAATTTTGTTAAGTTTTTCACTACTTAATGGTTCATAAACTCTATTTGATATTTCAAAGATAGCTTCTTTTTCGCTTTTCTTTACACTTAGTAAAATCGTTGAGTCTTTTTTAGCGTAAAATATCGCATTAAGTAATAAATTGCTAAGTGCACGTTGCAACAACTCTCTGTTTGCTTTTACATGTAAACTTTCATCAAAATCCATCTCAAAACTTACCTGCTGCTCTTTAGCAATATCTTCGTAGTACTCAACCAAAACAGCAATTTCATTAGACAAATTCACGCTTGTTGTCTCTAAATCATTTCTGTTTTCACACATCGATAAAAGTAGCATGTCATTTACCATATTTGACATTCTTCTAAACTCTTCAAGATTTGAGTATAAAGCCTCCTTGTAAGCCTCTTTGTCTCTGTTTTTACTTAAGATTATTTGCGTTTGCGTTGTTAGGTTACTAATGGGCGTGCGAAGTTCATGAGCTATATCATCTGAAAATTTTGCCTGTCTTTTAAACATATCTTCTATGTTGCTAATCATAAAATTAAAAGAGTTAGCCAAGCTTTGAAGTTCGGTTATAGTGTCGTTTTCATCAAGCCTTGTATTTAACTTTTTTGATGTGATTTGCTCTATTTTTTTACTTGTAGTTTTAATTGGTAAAAGCGTGTATCTCACAACTAAAAAACATATCAAAATAGCCACAAAGCAAGATAGTGTAGCTATCGTCCAGAGTTTTATTTTTAACTCTTTTATGTAAAACTCATGATAGTTTATGTTCATACCAACAAAGATTTTAAACTCTTCAAACGAAGAGGCAAAAACTCTGTAAAAATCATCCTCATTTTGCCAAAGTTGTAACTCATCAAATACAAAATTGCTTTTTTTAGCACTATCTTCTATGAAAGGCAAAAGGTTATAGTCCTTCATGTTTGTAAAGTAAACCTGAGCATTTTTGCTATTCAAAATATACAAAAATATATTTGGTCTTGCTTGGAGTATGTCATCTATATTGTGTTCACTGTTTTCGCTATTTTGCAAAGCTTTTTTTATCAAGTTTGAAGTTAGACGCAATTCGTATTTATCAAACTCTACAAAGTGATTTTTGATGGAATTTTCTATATAAAATTGTGAAAGTAAAAATATGACGATTATAGATAAAGATATGAGAAGTATGAGTTTAAACAGAAGTGACTTTAAAAGCTTTTTTAAACTATTCATCTCGTATTTCCATCACATATCCCATACCTCTTATAGTGTGAATTAACTTCTTTTTTGAGTTTTTGTCTATCTTGTCTCGAAGTCTTTTGATAGATACATCAACAACGTTTGTTCCACCGTCAAGATTAACTCCCCAAACTTCTGAAGAGATTTGTGTTCTTGTTATAACTTCGTCTCTGTTTTTTAGTAAAAGCTCAAGAAGCAAAAACTCTTTTTGTGATAAATCAATCCTTGCTCCATCTCTCTCAACTCTTCTTTTTACTAAATCTACATGTAAAGTATCAAAAGTTATATCACTCTCTACAATCTCTTTGTTTCCACGTCTAAGAAGGCTTCTAGCCCTTGCTAAAAGCTCCGCAAAATCAAAAGGTTTTACTATATAATCATCAGCTCCAAGGTCAAGTCCTTTTACTTTGTCTGCTGTGGAACTAAGTGCAGTTAAAAGTAAAATCGGTGTATTTTTATCTATCTCTCTTGTTATTTTTATAAGTTCAAAACCACTAATATCTGGAAGTAAAATATCTAAGATAATCAAATCATATCGGCTGTTTTGTATAAACTCTTTTGCATTTAACCCATCATTTGCCAAATCAACAACAAAACCAGCTTCACTTAAGCCTTGTTTTAAATACTCGCCAATCTTTTTTTCATCTTCAACTATGAGTATTTTCACCTATTTTATCCTTTGAGAATGTTTTACATGTAAACTTTTTTAAGCAATAATTAAAAAACAATCGCGTAACATTACAGAATTATTACAAATAAATTACAAAAATGTAATCTAAAGGTTTGTCGTGAAAAGAAAAGTTTTTCTATCATTTGTTTTATCTGCCAATTTGTTGCTTGGAGAAAATAATACCACAACATCAATTAATCTTGAAACCATTGAAGTTGTTACAACCGCCACTCAAAGTACACCAACACAAGTTTTTTTAAATCCAAAATTACCAACTCAACCAATTCCTGCAAGTGATGGGGCTGGATTTTTAAAAACTATACCAAATATGAGTATCGCAAGAAAGGGTGGAAATGGTGGAGAGCCACTTTTTCGTGGGCTTGGAGGTTCAAGACTAAACATTTTAGCTGACGGAGCGTTTATACATGGGGGTTGTGGCGGAAGAATGGACCCGCCAACTGCTTATATAACTCCAGAACTTTATGATAGCGTTATTGTTACAAAAGGTCCTCAAAGCGTAACTCAAGGAAGCGGACTTGTAACTGGTTCTGTGCAATTCATAAAATTTGATAGATATTTTCCTGAGCCAAAGATAAGTGGAGATTTTTCTATCACAAGAGGTGGGTTTGACAAAGTAGACATAGTTGGTGATGTGTTAGCTGGTATGGAGTGGGGATATGTGAGATTTAACGCATTAAAGAGTGAATCTGGTGATTATAAGGACGGTAATGGCAACACCGTGCATTCAGCTTATGAAAGAAATGCTCATTCTATGCAAGTTGGCATTACTCCAACCGAAGAGACTCTCATAGAGTTTAACTACTCAGAGTCAGAAGCCTCAGCAGTTTATGCAGACAGGACGATGGACGGTTCAAAGTTTGATAAGAAAAGTTATGGTGTGAGAGCAAATGTAAAAGATATAACTGAAAATATAGAAAAGATAGAGATTATCTATGGACACAGTTATATTGATCACATTATGGATAACTACAGTTTAAGAAAAAAAGACCCAAGTACAATGTATATGCTTTCTAATCCAGATAGAAAAACTGATACTCTAAAGCTTTACACTGAGCTCACATTTGGAGATTTTGATATAACTACTGGTATTGATTTTATGGATGATTTACACAGAACAAAAAATGGAAATAGTAGTTCAAGCGTAGCTGGAGTGGAACAAAATCACGCAAATGCCAAAAGAGTAAAAAATCAAGGTGCAAAAAATTATGGCGTATTTTTAGAAAGTACTTATCATATAGATAACCAAAATAGATTAATTGCAGGTTTTAGACACGATGAAACAAAGGTCAAATACTACTCAGGCGGAAAAAGCAAAGATTATGATTTAAACTCTGGATTTTTAAGATACGAATTTGATAAAAATAGCTGGACTTACTACGCTGGAGTTGGCATCGCACAAAGAGTTCCTGACTTTTGGGAAAGAAATAAAAATAGTGATTTAAAAGAAGAGACAAATTATCAGTTTGATGCCGGAGCTATTTATAGTTATGAAAATATAAAAGGTTCACTCTCTGTTTTTGCAAGCAAGATAGACAATTTTATACTTGTTGATACAACTAAAACTATTACTGGAAGAAATATAGATGTGCAGAGGTATGGATTTGAAGCAGATATAAATTGGAAATTTTTACCAAATTGGTACGTTGGCGGAACCGCTGCTTTCACTTATGGTAAAAACAAGTCTGACGGCATTGCACTAGCTCAAACTCCACCATTTGAATTTACCACAACCTTTGGTTACGATAGTGAAAAGTTTGGAGTTGGAATGGTTGGAAGATTTGTCGCAAAACAAAGTAGATATGCTGTTGGTCAAGGAAATATCATAGGACAGGATATAGGCGAAGGCAAGGGTTTTGCTGTATTTTCCATAAATTCAAATTGGAAAATTACAAAAAATCTCACACTATTTGCTGGCATTGACAACATTTTTGATAAACAATATAGTGAATTTATAAGTAAAGGCTCCGTTGACATTCTTGGGTATAATCCCGTAACTAAAACACAAATTTATGAGCCTGGACGTCAAGTTTGGGTAAGATTACAAGGAAAATTTTAAAAGGTAAAACAAGATATGAAAAGAAGAACTTTTGTAAAAAATTGCTTTTATACGGTTGGTGCATTGACATTTTTTTCTAGCTTTTGTATAGCAAATGAAAACAACTTATATCCAAAAAGAGTGAAGTTTGGCAAAGAGCCTTGCAAAAGATGCGGAATGCCTATAACAGCAAAAAACTTTGTAGTGCAGGTTATAAATCCAAGTGACAACAAACGATATAACTTTGATGATATAGGTTGTGCTATCTCTTGGTTTGATGAGCAAAAGATAAGCTGGAAGGACAAAGCAGTTATATTTGTAGCAGATGTAAATACAAGCGAGTGGCTACATGCAAATGAGGCATATTTCACTTTTGGTGCAAACACGCCTATGCATTATGGATATGCTGCTTTTAAAACCGAGCAAAAAGGTGTAGAAAACTTTAACTTTACACAAGTAGTAAACAACATACTCTAAAATCTTTTACATGTAAAAAAGTTGTTTTAAATTATAATAACGGCTTATTTTATTTAGTAAAGGATAACTTTTGAAATTAACAAAAGGATTTAGAGGCAAATACTTTTCACTTGCAGCTATTTTAGCGTGTTCATCAACCGTCATCTTAGCTCAAAATATAAATAGTTTACACTCTCATGAGATGAAAGCTGTAAATACATTAGCAAGCGACAAAGAGAGTGAAACTGACGAGAGTATCAGCCTTGATACTATCTTAGTATCAGCCATAAAGGATAAAAAAAGCAAAGAGTTTAGTTCATCAAGAACTTTAAAATCAAGCAATACTTCAACCGATTTAGTTACGGTTATCTCAAACGAAGAGATAGAATTAAAAGGCTTTCAAACACTTCCTGCACTTCTTAACTCAGTTTCTGGCATCATGCAAACTTCAACTGGCGGCGCTGGACAACCAACTGCAATTTATTTTAGAGGATTAAACTCAGCTCACACTTTAGTTTTAATTGATGGCATAAGAGTAAATGACATCACAGGATTAAATGGTGCAAACACGGAACTTATTGATATGTTTAATGTTGATAGGGTAGAAATAGTTCGTGGTGCTCAAGGTGGAGTTTGGGGAGCTGATGCAAGTGCTGGAGTTATAAATATCATAACAAAAAGACCAAAAAATGGTGTAAGTTCAAATGTTGGAGTAGAGTTTGGTTCAAACTCTTGGCAAAAATATAGTGGTGGATTTGCTTACGCGAATGATATCTTTGATATAAGTCTTGGAGCTTCTTACTTAAATACTGATGGTATTTCAGCTGCTGCTCCTAGAAAATCTAGCCCAAATTATGGCATTGATACCAAAGAGCTTGATTGGGAAAAAGATAAATTTGAGAGCAGAACTCTACACCTAAAAAGTGGTGTAAATATAAACGAAGAAAACAGACTAGAGTTTGCTATAAGAAACACAAAAAGCGAAATTCACTACGATGGTGGTGCAGGAGTTGATAAAACAGATTATGCAGATAACTATGGACCATATTTCAACTTTGTAAGAACAAACTTTTATTCACTTGGCTACATAGGTGATTTTGAAAAAAACAAGGTAAATATAAGAGCCAATTACTCAACATTTAAACGCTCTCAATATGGCGGATATAATGGCGATACATACGAAATTTTTGCAAGTGATGAGTTTAACTACTACGAAGATGATGTTTTAGTCCTTGGAGCAGGCTATCAAAAAGAAAAAGTTACAAAAAGTGCTGGCTCAAAACTTCCTTATGATTCTCAAGATAGTAAAAATATTTACGCTTCAAACTCAAACAGTTTTGGTGATTTTATATTTTCACAAAGTTTAAGATACGATATTCATGATAAATTCGATAACAAACTAACAGGAAAAGTAGGGCTTCGTTACAACATGTATAATGATTGGTTTGTTATGGCTTCATACAAAACTGGCTATAAAACTCCAACACTTTATCAACAAACTTACGGAGTTACAGCAAACTTGGATGCTGAAAAAGTAAGCGGATATGAAGTTACGGTTGGAAATGAGATATTTGACATAACATACTTTGATACAAGAGTTAAAGATGCTATAGAATTTGATGGCTGGTATCCAAACGACTACTATTATAACCTAAAAGGTAAAAGTAAATTTAAAGGCGTTGAGTTAAATGCTAGATATGATGTTTTAGACTCTCTTTTGGCTGAATTTAGCTACACATATTTAGATGCAAAAGACAGTAATGGTGAGAAAATTGCAAGAAGAGCAAAACATAAAGTTGCTGGAAGCCTTCTTTGGTTTGTAAATAACAATATCAACATGAATCTAAGAGGCGTTTACACAGGAAGTAGATACGATACAAACAACGTGCAAACTGGTAAATACTTCTTAGCTGATTATACGTTTAATTATCTTGCAAATGAAAATATAAATGTCTATTTTAAAGTGCAAAATCTATTTGACAAATATTACCAAGAAGTTGATGGATATGGCACTTATGGACGAAGTTTTTACTTTGGTGTGAGAGCAGGCTTTTAATGGATATAAATCTTAAGAGCTATTATGCTTATAAATTTTTAAATACACTCTTTTTTGGACTAAGCGCTGGGACTATATTTATCATTTATGAGCCTATAAGCCCATCAGTTTACTCAATCGGTGGAATTATATTAGCTCTTACAACTCTTTTGATTGCAACGCAATATAAAAAGATGATAAATCAAAAAGCTTATTTTATCGTGTTACTGCTCGTTGAGGCGGTAACACTTTTGCTCGTTCTAACATTTTTGATTTTAGGAAAATCATTGCTTTCAGCTCTTATCATCTACTCATGTTATCAAGTTACTTTTTTCTTTGGTAGTTATGCTCTAAGAGCTGAAACGTCACTTCTTAAAGATATCAAAACTTTTACTTTTATTGACTCAATCAAGCAAGTTGGCTATCTTCTTGGACTTTTTGTGGCATTTGTTTTTTACAAAGTTTTAGAGTACGAAAACGTTGGTGATAAAGTAGTTCAGGTTTATAATATTCACTATATACTTGTTGTGGTACAATTTACAGTAATTTTTTCGGTTATAAAATCTTTTACAGGTAAAAAATAACCTTTTACATGTAAAACAAAAACTCTAAAATTCAACACAAAAAAACATACATGTATCTTTACATGTAAACTTATAACAATACAAAAAAGAAAGTAAAATGAATATCATTAGTGAAAGAAGATTAGTTTTAATTTTAGCAGCACTGTCTGCTATCACACCACTTGCCATCGACATGTATCTACCAGCTATAAACAATATGGCGGAAGTTTTAAGCACAACAAACGAACAAGTCTCTATAAGTGTTAGTGTATTTTTCCTTGGACTTGCCCTTGGACAACTTTTTGGTGGACCAATATCTGATGCTTACGGAAGATTTCCTATGGTCTTTTTGGGACTTAGCGTTTTTGGGGTCATAAATATCGCTATTTTATTTGTAACACAGGTTGAAATTCTTTGGATTTTGAGATTTTTACAAGCATTTGGCGGAGGTATAGCGACTGTTAACGTCTCTGCAACTGTTAGAGATATGTTTAGTGGAACAGAGAGTGCTAGAGTGTTTTCACTTATTGGCTCTATCGGCATCTTAGCTCCACTTATAGCTCCATCTCTTGGACTTTTGTTTATGCTTATTGGAAATTGGCAACTTATCTTTGCTTTTCTTTTTATCTACTCACTTATAGCTCTATTTTTTTACCAAAAAAACTTTAAAGGCGTTTATGTAAAAAAAGAGAACGCAAAAGTAACTCCTATAAAAAACTATGTAAATGTTTTTACAAGTGGTCGCCCAATGCTTATGATTTTAGCTCTTATCATCTCTAGTTCTGGGCTTTACTGTGTTATCACTTCATCATCTTTTATGTATACAAAATACTTCGGACTCTCAACTCCTTGGTATGTTTTCTTTTTCTCTTTAAATATCATTTTGATGTTAATCATGGTTAGGGTAAATATAAAATTTGTAAGAAAATTTACTCCTATTAAACTTTTAAAAACTGGTATATTTTTGCAAGTTATTTTTAGCATTATTCTTATGCTTGCTCATAAAAGTACAACTGTTTTTCTAATAGCTCCACTTATCGCAATTTATGTAAGTATGCAAGGTTTGATATTTGGAAATGCTATCTCTTTGATACTTGACAATTTTCCAAAGATAAGTGCTTCTGCAAATGCAGTTATTGGCTCACTCCAATACGGAGCAGGGGCGCTTAGTGGTTTTATAGCAAGCCATTTTAGTGATGGAACACTTTTTCCAATCACTACAACACTTTTTGTTTCATCATTTATTGGTGCAACGATACTATTTTTTAGTTTGAAAAGATGATAAAGTTTTAAGAAATGCACTTTTTGCATTAAAATTATGATATTATCTCACGTTTTTTACAGGAGGACACAATGGTAAGATATTATGTTAAAAAGCCTCACCGCTTAGAAGTTATCAACAGCATAGAAGAGTTAGCTGATGATGCTAAGATAAAAAATATCATTTGGATTGATATGTTAACTCCAACCATAGAAGAGATAAAACTAGTAGAACAACTCTTCTCTTTTAAATTTCCAACAAAGGCAGAGAGTGAAGAGATTGAGATAAGTTCACGTTATTGGGAAGAGAATGACAGAATAGAGGTAAACACTTACTTCCTTGTAAATTACGAAGAATCACCATATAACGAAACTGTATCTTTTATCATGCAAAATGACCTTTTAATCTCTATAAGATATAAATCATTAAAAAGTTTCGATGAATTTGTAAATAGACTATTTATATCTCACAAAGAGTTAAATGATGGTTTTGATATTTTTATAAAGATAATGGACATAAGAATAGATGCTGATGCAGATACCATAGAAAACCTAACCAAAGATATAAATAAAGTAAGACGTCAAGTTTTTACAGATTATACCAGTGAAGATGAAGAGATGTTGGAGTCCATCTCAAAACTAGAAGATTTAAATATGAAAATAAGAGAAAACGTGACCGATAAGCAAAGAATCTTAACGTCACTTTTAAAATCTCCAAAATTTCCTGAGTATTTAAAAAATGAAATCACTATCATGCTAAAAGACGTTCGCTCACTCATTGAACATACTGATTTTAACTTTGAAAGATTAGACTACCTACAAAGCATATTTTTGGGTGCCTTATCTATTGAGCAAAATAAAGCTATTAAAATCTTTACTATCGTAAACGTT
>JBKECC010000068.1:0-3030 GCA_047974135.1 Campylobacteraceae bacterium
TGTTTTATGGGGTAGCTACTCCAAAAAATCTTACATGTAAAACTTTGTGCAATAGCTATAAGCAGTTGAGTTTTTTAGGCTCAACCACTTTGAAAGGAAATTGCTAAAAAATGATTTGTAATATAATTTTTACTAATCATTTTTGAAATAGTATTATATTTTATATGATTTTGTCAAGTATTTTGTAGAAAATAATTATATGTTAAATTATTTTTGTGTAGTTTGAAGTAGTTTTATAGCTTCTTGTATAGCTTTATCTTTGTTTTTATATTCTTTTAATTCAGAGAGTAGCCCAAATATTGTTATAGCCCATTCGGGAATTTTATTTACACCTCGCGACCATTGACTGATTGTTATCTCAGCAACTCCAATTCTCTCCGCCAACTCCTTCTGGGTTATGCCAAGCTCTTTACATGTAAGCTTTACTATGTTCTCTTTCTCACTCATATTTATACCCCTTGTAAATTTATTTCTTTATTGAAGTTTTATATTGATAAAATTAAATCCTTAATTTTTCGTATTTCGTTAAGCTTTGTTTTGAGTTCCCTTGTTTCAAGCAATAGCTCTAACGCTCTTTGAGCCATTTTGGGAATATCACCACTTTGCCATCTTGCAATAGTAGGCTGTGGGATATCTAATATTTCGCCCAACTCTTTCTGCGTTATGCCAAGCTCTTTACATGTAAGCTTAACTATGTTCTCTTTTTCACTCATTGTTTTACCTTTTGTTGTTAGGGCTAGTTATACCCCTTTGTTTCTCTACCAAAGAGAGTTTGTTTTTTTAATTATTTTATTAGAATAATCATCTTTTATTCCTCTTTTTTAATTCTAAAATTTTACTAAAAAATTACTGAAAAGATGAATCAATACATTGTTTTTTGGCAATTTTTTTATTCGTCCGCGAAATTAAACAATGATGGTTGAATGTTTGTGTTTATGATAGTGTAGATGTGGTTTGTAGATAAATTATAAGTGTTTGCCAAATCCCTTATAATAGCTGCTCTACTTTTTTTATTTTCAGTAATCAGTTTTCTATACTCCTCTCTTATCTCATCATTTCTACCCATAGATTTAAACGATGGAATATAAACGCTTCCCCCGCCATATTCTCTGCAAACATCCTCTACGCTAGCACCATTTTTTATTGTCTCATAAAATTGTAAGAAAATATCCTTTGTGTCTATCATGTACTTATCCTTTTTTGTCTCTTTGCATTACCAAAAGTGCATTTATAACATCTTGAGCCTCGGAAACATTCAACGCGCCAAGATAAAGAGGAAACTTTTTGGTTATCCTTTTTATAAACTCTCTTAAAGCCCTGTCGGTTTTAATACGCGCTATATTAAACCAAATGCCCTCAATAGTCTTTATCTGCTCTATTGTGGCTCCATCTTTAGTGGTTTTTGTACTTTTTATAGTTGGTTTTACTTTTGTTTTTGTAAAATAACCCAAAAACTGTGCAACCTCTTTGAGCTCTTCTATAGTAAGCTCCTTAAAACTTTCTTTGTTATATCTTGAAAAAAGATAATCTTTTCTTGTCTCATCATCATTAAAACGGTTTACTTTTAATGTATGGCACACTTTTATAAGATAAGCATGTAGCTTTTTTTGTTTTGGTGTCATGCGGTTATTCTCTCTTCTACAACATCTACAACCTTGGCAACTTCTCCTATTTTGGGGCAAGTTGTAGAAGTTGTAGAGGTTGTAAGTTCATAAGTATAAACATTACCTTTTTTGACCGCCACCCAAAATACATCTGTAAATTTATCAAGTGTATCTCTAGCTGTTTTATCATCTTTTTTGTAGCCAAGCTCACCTAAAAGTTGTGTTTTATTTAACTTTTTGCCTTTTAGCGTCTGCTTTGCTTTTGTAACAAAATTCTCTTCATATTCATTCATGTTGGCTACTGTCATATCAAGAGGGGTTAATTTTAAGGTATCTATATCAAGGCAAAACCCAACATCTTTTATGCCAGCTCGCTCTTTTTTAGCTTCAAGAGTTATATTTATCTCTCCGTCATTTGATTGATGTTTTTTGAGTTGGTACATGCAATCAACGGAGTTCCTAATGTTGTTACTCCCTTGGTAGTTTTTGCCATCTTTGTTTGAGTGATGAAGTAAAATGATGGTAGCTCCTGCATCACGAATATTCATAAACGCTTCCATAGCTCTTAGAGTTTTTGCATCATTTGTTATATCAACAAAATTTCTGATTGCATCAACTACAAATACACAATCTTTATAAGTGTTTGCTTTCGCCTCTTCTTCAAGTTTTAGCAAAAGCTCAAAAGGCTGCATATCTAAAGAACTTCTTTGAATATAATTTAAATTTGCATAGCTCTCTATAATCTTATCAACTCCTCTGTCTTTTAGAACAGTTAAGGGGTTGTCAAAGTCAAGATAGATGAGTTTTTTTATGTTTATATCTAAAAGTTCTTTTGTAAGAGCAAGGCTAAGATAGCTTTTGCCCTGACCACCATCAGCATATATCAAAACAATTAATCCTTTTGGTAAACACTCTGGTATATAAAACTCAACTTTTTGACTAAAATGTTTTGTTTTAAGTTTTTGCTCATCTAAAAAATTAAATATATTATTCATCTATGTTTTCTCCAATTAATTCTTTTATTTCTTTGATTCTAAATGATTCTTTTAAATCTATTGAACTCTGTGCATATAAAACCCAATTGATTGCTATGTAATTTTTCTTGCAAAATTCACAAATCTCAGGAAGCGGTATCTTATTTCTGTGTCGACATAAGATATAATCGTTGTATTTTATATTGAGCGCTTTTGCTATATCTTTATATTTAATATAAACTATGCTAGTATCATTTTGAATAGCAATAATAAAAGCTATTTTTGTCTCTACTTTTATAAAATCTAACATTTATACCTCCTTTTTACATGTAAAACACTTTATAAAGCCCATCTAAATGGGCTTGAAAAATGTTTATTTTGTATTTGCTATATCTAAAGTTACAGCTTCATACTTATCGTTAATGCTCTCTCTTGTATAAAATCTTATGTAA
>JBKECC010000101.1:0-7141 GCA_047974135.1 Campylobacteraceae bacterium
AAAGAGAGTGCCCAGTTTAGTGATGTTAAGATTTACAAAAGAGATTTAAGAGAGTACGTTTTTATAAAGGGATTAAAAAGTGTTTTATAAATTTTTAGTTTTTTGTCTGCTTGTTTATATAGTTTATATCCTTTTTTTCAAAAAAAAGAGTGTAAAAAACAAAGAAAAGCAAGATAGTGATGATGTTATGGTTCCTTGTTCGGTTTGCGGAACTTATGTAAGCCAAAGTGAGGCGCTTAAAAAACAAAATATGCTTTTTTGTTCAAAAGAGTGTATAAAAAAGTTAGAAAGTAGAGGCAAAAAATGATTATCATTGGTCACGAAAACGTTCCATTTCAACCATTTTTTTGGATTAAAACTGTGGATGATATAAACTTGGCTCCCGAAAAATCGCCGATAATATTTAAACAAAATAGTGCCAAGTTTAAAGAGTTAGTTCTAGCTTGCAGTAAAAAAAACAGAGAGTTTGCAAATGAAGTTTTTTCTATAAATGAAGCGTTGATAGCAAATGCAAATAGAGCTACTTTTTTGGTTGTAAACAGTTTAGAGCTTGCAAAAGGCTTGCAAAAAATCGCAGAAGATTATCTTTTTGATGCTAAGATTTTGCTTCGTATCACAAAAGAGAAAGATTTAGAAAAGATAGCCCAAAAAGGCATTGATGGGGTTGTTTTTCCACAAGGAGAGATTAATGGAGAGAGTTAAAACGGCAGTTTTACTAACTGCAATTATGTTACTTTTTGTATTTATGGGAAATTTACTAGGCGGTCACTCCGGTATGATTATAGCTTTTGTTATCGCACTTGGCATGAATTTTTTTAGTTACTTTTTTTCAGATAAATTGGTTTTAAAACATTATAAAGCAATAGAAGTAAACCGTGAAAATGCAAGAGGATTTTACGAGATAGTTGAGAGATTGACAAAAAAAGCAAATATTCCAATGCCAAAGGTTTACATCATCCCAGAAGCTGTACCAAACGCTTTTGCAACTGGAAGAAATCCAAACAATGCTGCAGTTGCAGCAACTGAAGGTTTGCTAAACCTTATGAATGAAAAAGAGATAGAAGCTGTTATGGCGCATGAGCTTTCACACGTAAAACATTATGATATTTTGATAGGAACAGTAGCTGCAACCATTGCAGGTGCTATCGCGATACTGGCAAATATAATGCAGTTTGGTGCGGCTTTTTCAAGCAACTCCAACAATTCAAACGGACAAAATCCTATAGTTCTCATCGCCTGTGCTATCTTGCTACCAATTGCAGCAACTGTTATACGCATGGCAGTTAGTAGAAACCGCGAGTTTATAGCTGATGAAGGAGCGGCAAGGATAACAGGTCATCCTGAATGGCTTCAAAGTGCGTTGTCAAAACTTGACGCATACGCCAGAGGAAATGCACCAATGAGAGAAGCTTCACAAGAGAGTGCTCACATGTTTATCATCAATCCTTTTGCTGGCAAAAAGTTAAACTTTGCTTCACTTTTTTCAACTCACCCATCAACAAGCGATAGAATCGCAAGATTAGAGCAATTAAAAGGTAGGGTTTAAAACTTCTTTTTACATGTAAAGGTTTTTTTGCCTTTACATGTAAATAAAAAAACTTTTGATACAATCTTTTATAAGTTCAACTATAAAAGGTTTTCATGAAACAAAATAGTCTGTTTGACTTAACAAAAAAGATAGTAAAACTAGAATCTTTTCCTGGAATACTTCTACTTTTTGCTACTATACTTGCACTACTTTTAGCAAATACAGACACTACAAAAGATATATATAACAACCTTTTACATGTAAACTTTTTAAGCCTTTCTACTCATCAATGGGTAAATGATGTTTTGATGGCTCTGTTTTTTCTATCCATCGGACTTGAGGTAAAAAGAGAACTTCTTATAGGAAACCTCTCAAACTTTAAAAGTGCGGCATTTCCAGTCATTGCAGCTTTTGGAGGCATGATAGTTCCTGCGCTTATCTTCACACTATTTACGTTAAATACCGCATTTACAAAAGGCTTTGGAATTCCAATGGCAACAGATATAGCCTTTGCTCTTGGTGTTTTGCTTTTACTTGGCAAAAGAGTTCCAAACGACTTAAAAGTATTTTTATTAACCCTTGCAGTTGTCGATGATTTAGGGGCTATAGTTGTCATTGCTCTTTTTTACTCAAAAGGTTTAATACTAACAAATCTTGCCCTTGCATTTTTTGTCTTGCTTGCTCTTTTTATACTGAACAAAATGGGCATTAAAAACTTGATTTTTTATTTTATTGGCGGAGTTTTTTTATGGTATTTTGTGCATGAAAGTGGTATTCATGCAACTATCGCTGGAGTTTTATTTGCTTTTTGTATCCCACTTAGAATAAAAGGAGGGGTCAAGCTTTCACCACTTGTAAAGCTAGAACACAAACTCTCGCCTTTTAGCTCATACTTCATCATGCCAATCTTTGCTCTTTTTAATGCTGGCGTAGTTTTGAGTGGAAATATAGAGTTTAATGTCTTATCGCTTGGCATCATTTTTGGATTGCTTTTTGGAAAACCTATAGGTATTTTAGCTTTTACATTTATCTCTGTAAAACTAGGCATGGCAAATAAACCGTCCATATTAAACTGGAATCATATATTTGCCGTTGGAATACTTGCTGGTATTGGTTTTACTATGTCTATCTTTATATCATCTTTATCGTTTGATGGTTTACTGCTTGACAATGCTAAGATTTCTGTACTTATTGGTTCATTGTTGGCTGGAGTAATAGGAAGTTTGTATTTTAAATTTTTCGTATTTAAAAAAGGATAGTAGCTAACGTAAAGGAGTAGTTATGAGTGAAGTTTTTACAGATGATTTATCTACTAACAAAGTGCATTGGATTGGTTTTTTTATAGGAATTTTTGTTTTTGCTATGTGTCTATTTGTGGGACCACTTGGCGGAATGTCGCAGAAGGCTTGGCTTACACTTGCTATGACTGCTTTAATGGCTATTTGGTGGGCAACAGAGGCTATACCAATACCAGCAACATCACTTTTGCCAGTTATCTTGGTGCCACTTCTTGGGATTGATACTATCTCAAAAGCAACTGCACCTTTTGCAAATTCGGTTGTTTTTCTTTTCTTGGGTGGATTTGTTATAGGTTTAGCTCTTGAGAGATGGAATCTTCACAAAAGAGTTGCGCTTATGACACTAATAGCAGTAGGAAACAATCCAAAAGCACAAATAGCAGGATTTATGGGGGTTACAGCATTTATAAGCATGTGGGTTAGCAACACTGCAACTGCTATCATGATGCTTCCGATTGGGCTTTCTGTCATATCCATGTTATCCGAAGAAAAAAGTGGCGATGATTCAAATGCAAGGTTTGCCATAGCTCTTCTTCTTGGCATCGCATACTCTGCAAGTGTTGGAGGCATTGGCACTTTGATAGGAACGCCTCCAAACGCACTTTTGGCTGGCTTTTTAAATGAGACTTACGGCTTTACACTCACTTTTGCAAAGTGGATGATTATAGGAGTTCCAGTAAGTATTTTAATGCTAATAATAACTTGGTGGTGGCTTACGAGAAAGGGTTTTAATGTTTCAAGCGAAAATTCTCATGAATTGTTTAAAAAAGAGTTGGAAAAACTTGGAAAATTCTCTCGTGCTGAAAAAATGGTTGGGGTTATCTTTCTTTTAACATCTTTTGCTTGGATTTTCCAACCTCTTTTAAAACTCTTAATTCCGGCTTTAAACGACACCATAATAGCAATCATAGCCGCACTTTTACTATTTTCAATCCCAGTGGATGTTAAAAATAGAGTATTTTTGATGGATTGGAAAAGTGCCAAAAAGATACCTTGGGATGTTTTACTGCTTTTTGGTGGTGGCCTGTCTATGGCAGCTGCTATACAAAGTAGTGGTCTTTCTGTCTGGATAGCAACATCTGCTGGTAGCTTAGTTGGTGGTTTGCCAGTCATTGTTATGATTTTAATCGTTGTTGGAATTATCCAATTTTTAACCGAGTTAACATCAAACACAGCAACTGCAGCAACGTTTTTACCACTCATGGCAGCTCTTGCCATTGCTCAAAGCATGTCGCCGATTATGCTTGCAATTCCAACGGTTATTGCTGCAAGTTGTGCATTTATGATGCCCGTTGGAACTCCTCCAAATGCCATAATTTTTGGCTCAGGAAAAGTACCAATAGCTTCGATGATAAAAAATGGCTTCTTTTTAACAATAACTGGAACTATTTTGATAACAATCATCTGCTATTTTCTAATTCCACTTATTTGGGATGTATAGATTTAAAGGCTTTTAAAAAAGCCTTTAAATCAGATATTTTGCAACCAAAACTGCAATAGTTGAAAGAAGGGTTACGATACAAAAAACCAAAACTATTTTTTCTTCTCTTTTCATAAATCACTCTAACTCTAATATATAATTTGCACCAATTTTCTCTTTTTTAGATATAACACTAATCTTCCAAGTCATGCGTCCGCTTATGCAAGTTGGAAGCAAGGCGTTTGCTTCGTACTCGCCTTCGTTTATCTTTTTTGCAACAAACTCAAAAAGTCCCATATTCATATTTACCCCAACAACACTTACAAAAAACTCTTTGTCACTAAAACCTTTCGTTTTGATGCTATATTTTAAACTTTTTCCAGCCTTTAATGGCTTTCCGCCTAACTCTAAAGAGATGGTTTTATCTCCTTCAAAAACCATTTCGCAACTCTTTACATGTAAATCGCATTTTGTTATGTCATCTTTAAAGATTATATCACTATTTTTACTATCATAAAACTTGCCAGAACCCACAAAAAACAGAATAGCTCCTATAATCAAAATAGCTACAAATCCAAAAATAAATTTACTTTTTTGTGACATTTTCAACCTTTTTGTAATTTTGCTGTAATTTTATCTTTTTACATGTAAAGAGTAAATAAATCAAAATTAGCCAAAAGTTAGCCAAAATCTCCTATAATTAACAAATCTATATACAAGGAAAAATGATGCAAGATTATGAGCAAATAATAAAAGATGAATTGCAAGAGTTATTTAAAATAAGAGAAGAGATTTTTAAGATTTTTGGCGATCATATACCTACAAATGGTAGCGAATTTATGTTTGACTTTAGTTCCAAACCAAAAATAGATGCGGAAGTTATGTATAAACTTTTTTACAAATACGATTACCAAGCAAGAAAGGTTTTTGGCAACACTTTTAATCTTATGAATTCAAAAAAATAATATGTCATATATACTTTTACACAAAGAAAATCTTCACAATAATTTAGAAATTATAAAAAGTAAACTTGGCTCGCTAGATAAACTTTTTGCTGTTTTAAAAGATAACGCTTATGGGCATGGACTTCTTTTAATGGCAGAGGAACTCTCAAAATACGGAGTTAAAAGAGCAGTTGTAAGAGACGTCGAAGAAGCTTTAAGCATAAAAGAGTTGTTTTTAGATGTTTTGGTTTTATCTGAACATCCACAAAATATAACGCCTATATCAAATGTTATATTTACTATAAACTCACTTGAAAGCTTAAAACTGATACCAAAAAATACAAAAGTTGCATTAAAAGTTGATACAGGAATGCATAGAAACGGTATAAGTATAAATGAGCTTGACGCAGCTTGTAAGCTAATATCTGCATCTTCACTAAATCTTCATAGTATTTTTACGCATTTTAGAAGTGCCGATGAAATCGATGCAAACTTTTTCTGGCAAAGAGATAATTTTGAAAATATCAAAGTTAAATACAATGAATTAAAACACAAGTATTCATTAAAAGATGTCTTTTTTCATTCATGTAACTCCGCTGCTCTGCTGCGTTCAAATCATTTTAATGATGATTTTGCAAGAGTTGGAATAGCGCTTTATGGGTACCACACACTTCCTGCTTCATTTAAAGAGATAAACTTAAAACCAGTACTTGAACTCTTTGCACAAAAGATATCACAAAGAGAACTTCTTTTTAATGAGAGAATTGGATATGGTGGCAAATTTAGAGCAAATGAAGATATGACATCGTCTGTTTATGACTTGGGATATGCGGATGGACTTTTTAGATTAAATGGCAATAAAGAGTTAAAAACAACTAATGGAAGTTTGATACTTGGGCGAACTTCGATGGATAGCATAAGTATAAATAGCTCTCTTGATGGCATATCTGTTTTCAATAATGCAGAAGTTTGGGCTAAACACTTTGATACGATAAGTTACGAAATTTTAGTAAAACTCTCACCAAAAATCAAAAGAAGCTTTTACAAAAAATAGTTACTGTATAATAATTATTACATTTTAATTTTAAGGAGAATGTATGGTTAAAAAAATTTCTTTTGTTGCATTAATGGCAACTCTTCCATTAAGTCTTTTTGCTGCAGAGGCAACTGTTGATATGTATATAGCAACCGACAAAGGTAACGGTGACAAAATCGGCCAAGTTGTGATTAGTGAGAGTGATTTTGGTTTAGTTTTTACTCCAAACCTAAAAGGCGTTAAAACTGGTGTTCATGGTTTTCACGTTCATGCAAATGGAGATTGTGGCCCTTCTACTGCGGCTGATGGCAAAATAACTCCTGCTGGCGCTGCTGGTGGCCATGTTGATCCAACCAAGACAAAAGCACACACAGGTCCTGATGAGACAACTGGGCATTTAGGTGATTTACCAGCTGTGTATGCTGATGCAAATGGCGATGTAACTTATCCAGTACTTGCTCCAAAAATCAAAAAACTTGATGAAATTAAAGGAAAGGCTTTAATGCTTCACGTTGGTGGTGATAACCATGATGACCACCCTGCTCCACTTGGTGGTGGCGGTGCTAGAATGGCTTGTGGTATTATCAAATAAACTACTTTGAGGAGGGATTTTCCTCCTCAAAGTTTTTCTCTCGTTTGTTCTATAAGGAAATTTAAGAAAAATCTTACATGTAAACTCCCTAGAGAATATTATAAAAAATTTATAATGGGAATAATTTTAATATGTTCCCACTACGTTAATAAACCATCCTCTATATTTATAATCAAACTTAGTTAAATCATCACTAAAGTCTGTGAAGTTGTATCCAGCACCAATTCTGAAGTTTTCAGTTATATCTCTATCAACTCCTACCATGAAGCCTGATTTTACTCCACCATCTTTTACATCAAGTACACGGTATTCAAGAAGTGCAT
>JBKECC010000123.1:0-10819 GCA_047974135.1 Campylobacteraceae bacterium
CAACCACTAAAAAATCTTCACCAATCCCAACAGCATCTATCTCGCTGTCTTTACTCCACCATCTTCCGCATTTTAAAAGATTGTAATGCTTTGACAGATAAGAAATTGCAAGATTTTCATATACAAGTGATACAAAACCATTAAAATTTTCTTTTACTTTATTTAGTACATACTGTGTATTTCCAATCTCTAGTAGACTTTTATATGGCAATACATAAGTAAACCAAAATCTAAAAAAGTTATCTTTTATAAAATAAAGTCCTTTTTTACTTTTTGTTGGATTTGCTTCTGTGATTGGCACATCTTTATAGATAATGTCAAGCTCTATAAGTTTTGATATAAAAGAGGTGATACTTTGCACATTTTTTCCAAGTTTTGCTGCTATATTTCCGATTTTATGTTCACCGTTTGCGATAATTTCTAAAATAGAAAAGTAGGTAATTGGCTCACTCACTTCATTTTGTAGTATAAACTGAGGTTCATTGTAAAGATAACTGTTTGAATTTAATATATTTTTTTCTATATTTTTAAATATATCGCCATTGTCGTAAAACATTTCTAAATATTTTGGTACACCATAAAGAACGCTATAAAGCTCTATGAGTTCAATCTGTGTTTTGCTTAGAAAAAACTCTTTTAAGTAGTTAAACTCTACTGCTTCAAGCTTGATGGAGCTAGTTCTTCTGCCGTAAAGTGGTGAATTGTAAGAGAGCGTTTGCTCATACATCATTGATATGATAGAGCCACAAAGTACAAGATGAATATTTTGACTTTTTAGCACTTCATCTATGATGTATTGAAATTTTGATGGTATTGAATTGTCAGCTTTTGTTAGATACTGAAACTCATCTATTATAATGATAAGTTTTTGTTCGAGATTTTTTTGTGATACATATTCAAAAAGCTGAGTTATATCTTTGAGCTCTAAATTTTTCAAGAAGTTGTCTTGAAAAAAATCAGCTACGATATTTTTAAATCTATCCAAAACTATGTTTGAATTTTCAAGTGTAACCATAAAATAGATAGCTGATTTATCTTTTATGTACTCTTTTATAAGCGTGGTTTTACCAACCCTTCTTCTTCCATAAAGCACAGTAAATGCAAAATTTTTACTTTTGTATTCATCGTTTAAGAGATTTAATTCTTTGTTTCTATTTGCAAACATAACCAACCTTGCAATTATTTATCGTTTTTCAATTATAATAATATAAAAACGAACTTTTATATTTGCTGAAATTGTAAATATATATTTTGTTTTATAATTTTTACGTGTAAAAAGAAATGGGTTGTTTTTTGTGTTTATATGTAAAAAATTTTGAAGAAGATTTTTAGCCTTTACATGTAAAAGGTTTTACATGTAAACTTTTAGCTCTTTTGTTAAAACTTCCATGCCTTTGCTTGCGATTTCTTTTATAACTTTTAAGTTTTTTATATTTACAGTTACATCGTTTGGATCGATTAGAAAGATTGGGGTATTTTTTCTTGCAAAGTTTATAAGTGAAGCGGCTGGATAGACTTGCAAAGATGTTCCGATGATGACCAAGATATCAGTGTTTTCTATGATTTTAACTGCTTCATCCATCATAGGCACTTGTTCGCCAAACCAAACTATAAAAGGGCGAAGTCTTGAGTTATCACTAGCTTTTTCGCCATCTTTTATCGCTCTATAACCAATGTCTATAACTTCACTTTTGCTTTCATTTGAGGCTTTTGTTAACTCTCCATGAAGGTGCAAAACATTTGAGCTTCCTGCACGTTCATGAAGGTCATCAACATTTTGAGTTACAACAAAAACTTCAAAATCACTCTCAAGTTTTGCTATAAGTTTGTGAGCCTTATTTGGCTCAACATTTTTGAGTTGTTCTCTTCTTTCATTGTAAAACTGTTGCACTAATTTTGGATTTCTTCTCCAACCTTCAAGTGTGGCAACCTCTTCTACATTGTAATTTTCCCAAAGTCCGCCAGAGTCTCTAAAAGTGTTTATACCACTCTCTTTGCTAACTCCAGCGCCACTTAGGAAAACAACTTTTTTCATCTATTATTTTACTTCACTAAAGCGATATCCAAAACTTCTTCTATTTTTGAAACTGGGGTAATTTGCATGTTTTCTTTTACCTCACTTGGAACTTCATCTAAGTCTCTTTCAAAGTTTTTCTTTGGTATCAAAACCGTTTTTATCTTCGCCTTGTAAGCAGCTATTAGTTTTTCTTTTAATCCACCTATTGGTAACACTTTTCCTGTTAATGTAAGCTCTCCAGTCATCGCAACATCGCTTTTTACTTTTTTGTTTGAAAGTATCGAAGCTATTGCAGTTGCCATAGTTATACCAGCACTTGGACCATCTTTTGGTGTTGCACCTTCTGGAACGTGCAAGTGTATATCGTATCTTCTATAAATATCACTGGTTTCGGGCTTAAAGCCGTCCTCTTTCTCTTTTTGTGAAAGCGGAACATCTTTGATGTTTACTTTAACTTTTCCTTCATCAATCAACACTTTTACAACACTTTGGGCTATCTTTGCTGACTCTTTCATAACTTCACCAAGTGAGCCTGTTATCTGCATAGAACCTTTTCCTTGGATGCGTATAGCTTCAACTTTTAAAACATCGCCACCAACGCTTGTCCAAGCAAGTCCATTTACTTGACCAACAACATCTTTTTTGTCAGTTGCTTCAATTTCAAAAACTGTCTTTTCAAGATAATCTTTTAAATCTGTGTGTGAGATAGTTATCTTTGTACTCTCAGGCTCAATCAAAAGTTGTTTTGCAACTTTTCTTAAAACATCAGCAAGTCTTCTACGTAAATTTCTAACACCAGACTCTCTTGTATAGTTTTCTATGATTGTATTTATAGCTGTTTTTGTAAAGCTTACCTCTGTGCCTTTTAAACCATGTTTTTTAAGCTCTTGAGGAATTAGGTATTTTTTTGCTATTTCATACTTCTCTTGAGGAGTGTATGAACTTAAAAATATAAATTCCATTCTGTCTCTCAAAGGCGCAGGAATGTAGCCAACGTCATTTGCAGTTGCGATAAACACAACGTTACTTAAGTCAATATTGAAGTTTAAGTAATAATCTCTAAACTTGTTGTTTTGCTCAGGATCTAAAATCTCCAAAAGCACTGCAGTTGGGTCGCCACGGAAACTTTTTGCGACTTTATCTATCTCATCTAAAACTACAACTGGATTCATCTGTTTTGCTTCGATAAGTCCTTGAACTATTCGTCCTGGCATTGCTCCTATGTAAGTTCGTCTATGTCCACGAAGCTCATTTACATCTTCTAAACCACCAAGCGCTATTCTTATAAGTTCACGTTTTAACGCTTTTGCTATCGAGTTTGCCAAAGATGTTTTACCAACACCAGGAGGTCCTGCAAAACAAAGGATAACACCCTTGCTTTCTTTATCTTTTATACCACGTCTGTCAAGAAGTTCGCGAACAGCAAAGTACTCTTCTATCCTTTCTTTTGGCTTTTCAAGCGAATAGTGGTCGATATCAAGTTGTTTTTTTACATCTTTTATGTCAAGCTTTTTCTTTGCTGATTTTTCAAAAGGAATGTCTAAAACCCAGTCAAGATAACTTTGAATCATATTTGCATCGGCTGAATCTGGATGCATACGTGAGAGCCTGTCTATCTGCTTTGTTATCTCTTTTTTTGCATCCTCTTCCATAAAAGGCTGTTTTAACTCTAACTTTTTACGATAATTTTCTATCTCTTCTTCTTTTTGGTTATCGCTTCCGAGTTCTTGTTGTATCTGCTTTAACTGCTCTTTTAAAAAGTACTCTTTATTGACTTTTTCTATGCGTGAATGTACTTTTGATTTTATCTCTTTTTGGAGTTTGTTTGACTCAATCTCTTCGATGATAAAATCTATGAGCATCATCGTTTTTTTCTCTAAATCAGTTTCCACAAAAAGCTTATAAGCTTGCTCTTTTTTGAGCTTTATAGTACTTGCTATAAGGTCACAAACTCTACTTATCTCATTGTTTTCATCTATAGTTTTTAAAAAATCTGCAGTTAGATAACTGCTAACAGTCGAGAGAGTTTTTAACTTTTCTCTTAAAACTGAAAGAAGTGCGTCTGAACGAAGTGAGTCTGTTCTTATTACATGTAAGACTTCAACTAAAGCTTTTAAAAATGGTTTTTGGGCTATTTGTCTTAAGATTCGCCCTTTTGACATGCCTTGAAAAAGAACCTTTACTCTTCCATCTGGAAGTACGTTTTTTCTCATAACTGTACCGATAACTCCAGCATCAAAGATGGCTTCAAAGTCTCTTAAACCCTCTTCACCACTTTTTGCTGAACACACTAAAACTAAACTATTGTTTTTCATCGCCTCATCTACTGCTGCGATATTTTCTACATCATTTAAAAAAATTGGGCAAATCATGAAAGGATATAGAAAGATATCGTCTTCCACTATAACGGGAAGTTCTGCAGGAAATGTGCCATAATCATTAAGTTGCACATTTTGTCCTTTGTTTTAAATTAAATCTATTTTTACCACTCAAACCATTTTCTATACCAAGGAATGCGTGGTTCTACAACATCTGTATTTACAAGGTCTGAATCATCAATCTTGTCTTGGTAATACTTTGCAGCATTCTCTTTTCCAAGCTTACTATAAAGTTTTGCAATGTTTTCATCTATATATCTCTCGCCTAACTCCATATGAACTAGCATCGCTTCAACCATCGGACGATACGAAGAGTTTGGATACTCTTGTACGAATTTTTTTGTATCAGCTATAGTATTTAAGATAAGTTGTTGATTTCTATTTGGTCTTGAAAAAGATGAGTAATTTGCCTTGATTTTCAAGTATTTTACATACTCATTTCTTTGTGAATTTCCAAATCTTTTAACATATTCATCAAGATACTTGTTTGCTTCAACATAATCTTCATCATCGATGTGTGCTTGAGCCAAGATAAGAAGCGCTTCTCTTAGAAGCGGTGAAGCAACGTGCTCGCTTGAGAGTGAACTGTAAAGGTTGTTTGCTTTTTCTAAATCTCCATCTGCTATCGCTTTTATCATTTCATCGTACCAAAAAGAAGCTGGTTGGTTGTACTGATTTACTGCACTTTTATCGGCGCATCCAAAAAAGATAAAGGCACAAAGTATCGCTAGAGCAATGGTTTTTAAATTCATCTATCATCCTTAAAAAATTACAAATTGTAGTGTTTTACACGAAAGTAAAATTATTACATGTAAAAGCAAACATTTTATCTTTTTAAATGTTATTTCAAGTTTAAAAGCAAAAATGGTGTTATAATGTTTTTTTCATTTACATGCAAAGGGATTTTTATGAAACTATCTTTTTTGGGCAACGGAGTTATGGCTTGTGCTATGATTGATGGACTTTTGGAAAATGGCTATAAGATAGAAGTTTTTGGAAGAGATATAGAAAAATTAAAAGAGTTGAATAAAAAATACCAAAATGGATTAGAGATTTTTGAATACAAACAAGATACAGACATTACAGGTAAAAGCTTAATAATCTGCGTAAAGCCTTACGCACTGTCTAAAATCTCACACTTTTTTACAGGCACGGCAGATATGATAATCTCTGTTTTAGCAAACACATCGCTAGAAGAGTTACAAAAAAATATAAAATCAAAATCATACATAAGAGCTATGCCAAACATCGCTGCAAGTTACAAAAAATCGATGACAACGCTAACTGGTGATGTCACAAAAAAAGATGAAGCATTAAAGGTTTTGGGTGCTATAGGAAGAACGCTTTGGGTTGATAGTGAAAAAGAGTTTGATATAGCTACCATTTTGGCAGGAAGTTCACCTGCATTTTTGGCACTTGTGAGTGAAGCGTTGATAGATGGCGCTGTGAAAGAGGGTTTAAAAAGAAATGATGCAGCCGCTCTCACAAAAGGACTTTTTGATGGATTTGCTGCACTTTTAGAAAATTACCCACATCCTGCACTTATAAAAGATGCTGTTATGAGTCCTGGAGGAGTTACTGCAAAAGGCATAGCAATACTCGAAGAGGGAAAAGTTAGAGATAGTTTCATAAAAGTTACCCAAAAAAAATAAGATTAAAGTAGCATCTTAAGAAAATTTTGATATAATCCCGATGTTATTGTGATTATATTTATATTATCTCGTGTAACAATACAAAAGGAGTCTTGTATGCAAACTAGTCAATGGCTATTTAAAAAATTTCTTTTTATCTTCATTTTTTCTCTATTTTTTTCAACAAACTTAAATGCTGCAAATGTTGTTTTTGATTGCAACACTCTATATGGGGCAAATGATTATGGTAGAGTATATAAGTTTTTATCTCCTACTGTAAATACAAAATCTGAAGCTCTATTTTATGCTAATGCTGTAACAAGTAATTCTTGGTCTACAATAGCCCTTGGGCCGTTTGGAGAAGAAAATGGAACTTTAACAATGTTTGGTACATCATGGAGCTGGAGCACTGCTGGTAGAATTCGATATGTTGCAAATAACTCAATAGCCCAATACTCTTCTGGTGCACAAAATTTTGCATACTTTACAATGCCTCGCCCTGCTGCAACACCATACGATTATTATTCAGGTGGTGAAGTCAATCAGCTAACAGGACAGATATACTTTACATCAGGGGAGCTAGATGACCTAAATAATGGTTACAGAATAGTATTGGCAACCCCATCAATTTCAGGTAGTGCAACCAACATTATAAATAGTGGGAAAATTACACCAAAAACTTCAAGTGACATAATGGCTGGTGGAGTCACAACCTATCTCCGCACTTATGTATCTTCTGACGTTGCCATAGATGCAGAGGGAAATGCTTATATACTTGTAAGGGAAGGCTATCAAGCTGAAAATAGTCAGCCAGGTAATTATTGGCTTGTAAAAGTTGAACCTTCAACTCCAGGAAATTGGAAATTTAGCAAAGTTAAAAAAATCACAGGACTGCCTGCAACTTACTTTTATGGTATGGCATTTTTAAATGGTAAATTGTATGCTGCTGGTGGGTATCTTGTTGGTGATCGTAGATTATTTGAGGTAGATCCATTGCTTGGTGTGGCTACAGATAAAGGATATTTGGGTAGCACAGTTTCTGGTAGAAGAAACAATTTTGATGAAAATGATGCCGTTTTTGACCTTGCTAGTTGTCAGGTAGCTACTGCAATTACAGGCAAAGTTTACCTTGATGAGGATGGTGATGGTATTATAACTGGTAAAGAACCTGGCATAGCAGATGTAGTGGTTGCAATTTATGATAAAAATGGAAAATATCTTGGTGAACAAACTACAAGCGGGGATGGAAGTTATAGCTTTTTATCAAATGACGTAGGCACTAGTAATTCTGTGCTTTATATTCGCCTTAAACAACCGCAAATTAATGGTGCAAATACAATGCAAACTTGGGCTTCAGGTGGTTGGTCTGACTGGCGTGGAGTAAATGGTATTAAAGGAAACAATACTGCCGAGCCACAATGTTATGACACATTAACTACAAAACAAAATGAATCTTACTTAACGAATTCACCATATCAAGGGCAAAATCGCTACTATTATGGAAGAACTTGCCATGGAGCAAAAGAAGATGGAATAGACCCTTCATATCCAACTAATTTAGGTGTTTCAGATGGAAAACTAAACGGTGCAGCTTTTTATACAAAAATTACTATGCCAACAGATCGTGCAAATGTAAAAGCAGATTTTGCACTTGCTCCTGTTGATAGAAGTGATTCACCCATATCTTATGGAGAATCTTCTCACTTGTTGTTAAAAAATAATATATACTTAGGATCAAATGTTGATGCAGACAACACTTCTATGCATCATATTGATGCAAACAATGATAAATTTGATGATGGTATGTTTATAAAAGATGCTAGTAATGATAGTTCAGTATTTAAAACTCCACAAGACTATATATTTGAAAATAAAAAAACATACACATTTAGAGCTTATGTAAACACAACGACATCTACAAGTCAGTTTGGTTACCTATATGGTTGGATTAGCTTGTCAGACACAATAACAACAAGCATGGCAAACAACTACTCAGCTGGCATAAATCTTGTTTCCGCTCTTGAAGTAAATACATCTCAAAATTATGTTGATTTTAACTTTACCGTTCCTGATAATGCTATAGTGAACTCTTCTGGCAATAAATCCAAGGCATTTATAAGATTTAGGTTCTCAACATACAATAATCTAAATATGTCTCCTGTTAATCCTGAGCTTGGAAGTACTGAGGCAAATAGCGTTCCGTGGGTTACCTCTGGTGAAGTTGAAGATTATAAGATGGTTTATCATTATATTCCCGTAAGGAAACCTCTTGGCGAAATTCTTATAGTAAATGAAAATTTTCCAAGTACAGCTACGAAAATAGATGTAAACGACCATTCGCAAGTTGGACTATATACACAAGTTGCTGGCAAAGAGTTTAAAGTAACTTTTGTATATACTGATGGAAAAGGAAATATAATTTCTCCAGAAAGCCCTCAAGAGATGACTATACAATTGATTAAATCTTTTAGTGGCAGCACAGAAGATGATTGTAAAAATGCTATAACTGTACTTGAAAATGTCATGAATGAAAACAAAACTGTGGCAAATCTCGAAAAAATAAATATGACTCTTCAAAAAGAAGTGGTATCAAAAGATCTTAGTTTTAGAGTAAAATACTGGGCTAAAAGCTCACCAAGTGAAGTTAAATATTCGTGCTCTAAAGATGATTTTGCACTAAGACCTGCAAAATTTGATATTTCTGGATATGGTGCCAGGTTGATTGGTGGTAAAAATGAAGATATTACTATAAAAGCACTTGATATAAGTGGTGCAACATTTATGCCATATAATCAAAATGTAGATAATGTAATAATAAATGATGGCGATATTTCACTTATAATAACCGCTGTCCCAGCTTGCACAAAAACTTATCAAGCTAACGATTTTACTTTTACTAAAACTTCAAATGTTTTTACAAATGGAACTGCTACTGGAAATATAAATTATAACAACGTAGGTAAATTAAAAATAAAAATGTATGATGCAAATTGGGCGGTCAATAGCAAAGATATATTAAATAGTGATTGTATAGAAAATAGTGGTAGTAATACTTTTGTTAGTGGTAAGGTTGGTTGTAATATAGAACTTGAAAAAGAGTTGGATTTTTATCCAAGTGAACTTGTAAATACTCTATCATTAAACAACTTTAACGATGGTGCTTTCACTTATTTGGCAAATGAACAAGAGATGCAAGCTGGCATAACTATGTCATTAACTGCTGTTTTAGATGATGGTACCACTGCTGCTACAAATTATCATCAAAATTGTTGGTCAAGAGATGTAACTTATGAGATTGATTTGGCAAACAATCCATTTGGTTGGGGAACAACAAGAGGAACCGTTAATGACAGAATAAGATATATGGCTATAGCTGGTGACGATGCGACACTAAATGAACAAACTGGAGCTGTTGCAACTCTAACCACTCTTGCAAATGTATTTCAAGATGGTGTAGCTAATAATTTACATGTAAATTTTAATTTCAATAGACAGTTTAACACTTTTGAAAATCCTTTTAGGGTAAATAGTACCGACTTTACTATGAGCTCAGCCGATGCAGATGGCGTAACTGGTGATGATTTTGATGATGATGGTTCAACTGCTACTTTTTACTATGGTAGAGTTTGGACTGGTGACGAGAGAGGTCCTTCACCATTAACGGCTACAACAAGATATGAAGCGTATTGCGGAGTTGGTTGTGCTACTGATGACTTTGGTCTATTAGCAACAAATAGAAATACAAGAGAGACAGGTTCAAACTGGTATAGAAATGCTAATCATAACTTACTTGAACAAGGCTCTGTGGAGCCTTATACTCAAGCCAATGGTGACTATATAACTATGAATCATGATGTTTCTATAACTATAGTTGCTGGACAAGAAGATATTGACTTAACCAATACTGAAAATCCGCCAAAAGCTGATGACATCATTATGAATACAAACAACTGGTTAATCTATAATAATCGTTATATAGTTGGTTTTATGCCAAGATTTAAAGTTGAGTTTGAAGGTGCCGGAGGTGGATGGGCTGGTGAAGGCGAAGTAAATAATGCCGACCAAAGAGGTAGAGTTATCGATGCAACTCCATCTACAAGATCAAAACAAAAATTAGATTGGTGATACTATGAAAAAAGGTTTATCTTTGATTGAGCTTGTTATATCCATAGTTGTTATAGGTATAGTCTCTTTAAGTTTTCCCATGATATTAACCCAAACAAGCAATAGTATGAGGGTTGCCCTACAGCAAGAAGCTATACTTTCCGCAAAAACATATGCTGGTACTATAATGTCATTAAATTGGGATATAAACTCAGATATTTCTACTGAATATGGTGGGAAAGCCATGGTATTAGATACAGTCTCTGATCCTGAACTTAGTACTATAGTAGATACAAATATGAGGGCTGGACATGTTGCTGGTTTTGGAAGACGAGCACTTCTTTTAAATACTGTAACTGATACTTTATCTACTCCAACCACAAAAGCTGCTTGGCTTAATCCAAACCCACCAACAGCTATTGAGCATGTAAACAATGCCAATCAAAACTTAGCTGTAAATATCAACGATATGGATTATATAGCTAGATTTGTTTTATCCGCTAGTGTTGATTATGTAACAGACACTACAAATTATGCAGCTAGAAATATTAATTTTTTTTTTGAAACAAATAATGCTGCTGCTGATATAACTAACATAAAACGCAACACTATCTCTGCGGATAATGTGGGTGAAAATATAAAAATCGTTTTAAGAGCAAACTCTTGAATTATAGGTGAATATTACTGAA
>JBKECC010000126.1:0-8101 GCA_047974135.1 Campylobacteraceae bacterium
CTTAAAAAATTAGAGAGTGTTCAAGCAGAAAAGTCTGAGATTAGAAGAACGCTTCAAAGTTTAAAAATCATAGAAAAACAAGAGCAAGAAAGTGTTGCCGTTGTAACTCCAAAGGGAGAAATCCCAACAACTGATGAGAAGATAAGACAAATTGGCTCATCATATCAAGCAAGTAAAGTTAAAAAATACAGTGGCGCAAAAACTATAGCTCCTATCGATAATTACACAGTTATACAAAAATTTGGAGATTATGTTGATCCTGTTTATAACATAAAAATCTTCAATGAAGCGGTGATTCTAAGAGCAAACAACAACAATCAAGAAGTTAAAAGTGTACTTGATGGAAAAGTTGTTTTTGCAAAAGAGACTGGAATGCTAAAAAATGTAGTTATCGTTGAAAATACAAATGGCATCCATACTATATTTGCTGGACTTACAAAGATTGCACCAACTATAAAAGTGGGAAGTAAGATAAAAAAAGGTTATGTTGTTGGTAGAATTGATAGTGATTTAACCTTTGAAGTAACTCAAAAGAATTTTCACATTAACCCGCTTGAGTTGATAAATTAAATAATTACAACAGTTTTTAAGTGGTTTTTAAGTACAATTGCAAGATTTTTTCAAGGCATATTAGGGAGTTCTTATGGAAATTGTAAAAAGAAGAAGAGTTTTAGTAAAATTTTCGGGCGAAGCGTTAGCAGGTGAGGGCGGTTTTGGTCTTGATATAAATATCTTAAAATACATAGCAAGTGAGATAAAATCGCTTGTTGACAATGATATAGAAGTTGGTATTGTAATTGGTGGTGGAAATATAATTCGTGGAGTTACAGCAGCAGCTGGCGGTGTGATTAAACGAACAAGTGGAGATCACATGGGTATGCTCTCAACGGTTATAAATAGCATAGCAATGCAAGAAGCACTAGAGCATTTAGGAACTGATGTTAGAGTTCAAAGTGCTATCAAAATGGAAGCAATTTGTGAAACATTTATAGTAAGACGCGCACAAAGACATTTAGAAAAAAATAGAGTCGTTATATTTGCCTCAGGAACTGGAAATCCTTTCTTTACAACTGATACTGCAGCAACCTTGCGTGCTATTGAAATTGGTGCAGATATGATTATAAAAGCGACAAAGGTTGATGGAGTATATGACAAAGATCCAAAGAAATTTGATGATGCAGTAAAACTTCCTACACTTTCATATGAAAGAGCAATGAATGACAATATAAAAGTTATGGACGATACAGCTATTGCACTTGCAAAAGATAATAATTTACCGATAGTGGTTTGCAACATGTTTAAAGCAGGAAATTTGCTTACAATCATCAATGGCGACCGCACAAACTGTTCTATGGTTAAAAAATAATAAATAAATATTAGGAGAAAAATATGAGAAGCGAACAAGTTACAGCAAAAGCTTTAAAACAAGTTGGTGACGATAGATACAAACTATCTTTATTGGTTTCAAAAAGAGTAGAACAATTAACAAATGGAGCAGCTCCGCTTGTTGATAATTCAAAAAATTTGAAATATGTTGATTTGGCTATTTTGGAAATTGCCGAAGGTAAGGTTTTGATTGACGTTTTAAACGAGAGAGTATCTTAATTTTTTAAAAGCTAAAACAGAAAATGGAAGAGTTATTAAAACAAGTATTTACATGTAACACTGTAAAAGAGGCAAGAAAGCTTATATTAGAGTATTTTCCAGCAAACAAAACTATCCTAAAAGCTGTTGATTTAGCAGTAGAAAAACATGAAGGACAGTTTAGAAAAAGTGGTGAACCTTATGTCGTACATCCGATTTTAGTTTCAACAATAGTTGCTGAGTATGGTGGTGATGAAGCCATGGTTATTGCTGCACTTTTACATGATGTTGTGGAAGATACTGATTGCTCAGTTGAAGATGTAAATAAAATGTTTGGCGATGAAGTGTCAAAACTTGTTGAAGGTTTAACAAAGATTGTAGCAATTAGAGAAGACAAACTTCTTCCATCAGGTTCTGGAGAAAAACTTATAGCTTCAGCCATGAGTTTTAGAAAGATGCTTGTTGCTTCAATCGATGATGTGAGAGTTTTGGTTATAAAACTTTGCGACAGACTGCACAATATGGGCACACTAAGCGCTCTTAGACCTGATAAGCAAAAAAGAATTGCAGAAGAGACACTATTTGTTTATGTGCCAATCGCTCACCGTCTTGGTATCTCATCTATTAAAAATTATCTTGAAGATTTAAGCTTTTTTTACGTACTTCCCGAAGAGTACAAAAAGATAAATGATTATTTGGTTGAACATCAACAACAATTGCAATTAAGACTAAATCTTTTTGTTGACAAGATAAACACTCTAATGCTGCAAAATGGCTTTAATGAAAATGAGTTTACCTTAGAGAAAAGAATAAAACATCACTATTCTATTTATCTTAAAATGCAAAGAAAAGGTACTTCTATAGAAGAAGTGTTGGATCTTTTAGCTATTAGAATTCTCACAAAAGAACCGCTTGACTGCTACAAAGTTTTAGGCATTATGCATACAAACTTTAATCCAATCATTTCAAGATTTAAAGATTATATTGGTATTCCAAAAGATAATGGATATCAGACAATTCATACAACTATTTTTGATGATAAATCAATCATTGAAGCACAAATTAGAACCTTTGATATGCACAAAGTTGCTGAGTTTGGAATTGCTGCACATTGGAAATATAAATCTTCAGGTGGCATGAATCCAAAACTTGACTGGTTAAATGAGATAAAAAACCAAAACGATGAAAATGAAGATATTACAGAGTTTTATCAGTTAGCAAAAGAGAATCTATTTAGTGAAGATATAGCTGTATTTTCTCCAAAAGGTGATATTTTTACACTGCCACGAGGGGCTACTGTACTTGATTTTGCTTATGAAGTTCACACAGAGATTGGCTCTCATACAAAAGAAGCTTATATAAATAGACAAAAAGTTCCACTTTTAACCGAACTCAAAAATGGCGATATCGTAAGAATTGTAACAAGCGAAGAAGAGATTTTAAGATGTAGCTGGGTTTATAGCGTAAAAACTGGAAAAGCAAGAAGCGCTATACTTCAAGGTTGCAAACAAAAATTAAAAGAGTTAAATTATAAAGTTGCTATAGATATACTTCTTGGAGTATTTAATGCAAGAGAAAACAAACTACTTGCTTGGATTAGAAAAGAGAATTTAAGTAAAAAAATCTCAAGAGTTGCTATAGATTCTATATATTTGCAAGATGTAGTAAATCAACTTAAAAAATACTCTCGCGCAGATAAGATACTACTTCCACTTTTAAAGATAGACAGACACAATATCAAAAAACAAAAATTTGAAAATATAGTAGTCTATTCAAACTTACATGTAAACTCTGTTATATTTGATTATTGTTGTCATCCAAAACGTGGTGATGATATAGTAGGTTTCATGAAAAAAAGTGGTGATGTAACGGTTCACCACAAGATGTGCGAAAAAGCAAATAAGATTTTAGATAACAAAGAACAAACTGTAGTTTTTGTAAAATGGACAAGAGATGCGCCAAGAAGATATAAGATAATCCTAAAATTAGAGAACAAAAGAGGCTCACTCGCAGCATTTTTATTATATTTAGCTAAAATGCAGGTAAATTTACAAACTATAGAGCTTGGAAAGTCTGATGAGGGTGTATCTGACTATTTTAGATTGGTTATAGAGATACCAGAAGAGGCAAATCCGGACAATATAAGAGAAAATTTACAAGACAAATACAATATCATAGATTTTGTATCGTTAAATGACGCATATAAAAATTAAAACTTTTTAAGGAGAATTAAGTGTTAGAAGAGGCACTAAAAGAGGTAAAACGAGGTGTTGCTGAGATAATTGATGAAGAGAGATTGACAAAACTCATTCAAACTTATTTTGAAAAAGGCGAACACTTTTATGTTAAAGCTGGGTTTGATCCAACGGCTCCAGATTTACATTTAGGGCACTCTGTATTGCTTCAAAAAATGGCACAACTCCAAAAATATGGAGCAATCGTTCAATTTTTAATTGGTGATTTTACTGGTATGATTGGTGATCCTTCAGGGAAAAGCCAAACAAGAAAAAAACTAGACCGCGAGAGCGTTTTAAAAAATGCAAAAACTTATGAAGAGCAAGTTTATAAAATTCTAGATAAAAGTAAAACAAAAATCATGTTCAATTCAGAATGGCTAGGCGAACTTGGTACTGCTGGACTGGTTGAACTTACCTCTACTTTTAGCGTTGCAAGAATGCTAGAGCGTGAAGATTTTGAGAAAAGATATAAAGCTCAAGAGCCTATTTCAATCATAGAGTTTTTATACCCACTTCTTCAAGGATACGACAGTGTTGCCATGAAGTGTGACATTGAGATGGGTGGAACAGACCAGAAGTTTAATCTTTTAATGGGTAGACAACTCCAACGTACTTACAATGTCGGAAAAGAGCAAGCTGTTATCATGGTTCCTCTTTTAGAAGGACTTGATGGCGTAAATAAAATGAGCAAAAGTCTTGGAAACTACATAGGTGTAACTGACGCTCCAAATGATATGTTTGCAAAAATTTTAAGCATTAGTGATGAGCTTATGTGGAGATACTATGAACTTTTAAGTACAAAATCTCTAAAAGAGATAGAGAACTTAAAAAGTGGCATAAAAGATGGTAGTTTGCATCCTAAAAAGGTAAAAGAAGAGTTAGCACTTGAAATCACAGCAAGATATCATAGTAGTGAGTTAGCCCTATTGGCAAAAGATGAGTTTGATAGAGTTCACAAACAAAATGATTTGCCAAGCGATATGTCAGAGTTTAGTTTTATTGCACCTATTTGGATAGCAAAAGCTTTGGTAGATGCAGGACTTTCTCCTTCAACATCTCAAGCAAGACGCGATATAAGTTCGGGCGCGGCAAAACTAAATCAAGAGAAGATATCAGATGAGCAACTTCAACTTAGCAGTGGAGAGTATGTACTTCAAGTTGGAAAAAGAAAATTTGCAAAAATAAAGGTAACTTAATGAAAATCTTAACAACCTCACTAAAAATAGGTCGCTACGAGATACAGTTTCCAATCGTTCAAGGTGGAATGGGTATCGGAGTAAGCTGGGATAGATTAGCTGGAAACGTAAGCAAAGAGGGTGGCCTTGGGGTTATAAGTGCGATAGGAACTGGTTATTACAATAACTTAGAATTTGCAAAAAAAGTTATCAACTCACGTCCATTTGACAGTGAAAATCTATACTCATTTGAAGCATTAAAAGAGATTGTAAAAAATGCAAGAAAAATATGTGGAGACAAACCTCTTGGCGTAAACATTATGTGTGCTATAAATGATTACGCAAGAGTCGTAGTTGATGCATGTAAAGCTGGCGTTGATATCATCATCTCTGGTGCTGGACTTCCTACAAATTTGCCTGAAATAACAAAAGACTTTCCTCATGTTGCTCTTGTTCCAATCGTATCTTCCGCAAAAGCTTTAAAAATTATCTGCAAACGCTGGACACAAAGATATAATCGTGTTCCTGATGGAGTTGTTGTTGAAGGACCACTAAGTGGTGGACATCAAGGCTTTACTTATGAACAATGCGCGATGGAAGAGTACCAACTAGAAAACTTAATCAAACCAATCAAAGAAGAGATAAAAGAGTGGGGCAACTTTCCACTTATCGCTGCTGGCGGTGTTTGGGATAATGACGATATAAATAAAATGATGTCTCTTGGAGCAGACGGTGTTCAAATGGGTACAAGATTTATAGGTACTCATGAGTGTGACGCTGCAGATGAATTTAAAGACGTTCTACTCAATGCTAAAAAAGAAGATATTCACCTTTTTAAATCACCAGTTGGTTATCCGGCTCGTGGTGTTCATACGAACTTGATAGATTTGGTTGAAAAACGTGAAGGTCCAAAGATAAAGTGCATAAGCAACTGCGTAAGTCCATGTCACAGAGGAGTTGAGGCGAAAGCTGTTGGTTACTGTATAGCAGATAGACTTTATGACTCATATAGTGGCAAAAGAGATACTGGACTATTTTTTACTGGTGCAAATGGATATAAATTAAACGAGATTATAAGTGTAAAAGAGCTTATGCAAAAATTGGTTTATGGAGAGAAAAATTAAAAAATATCTCTTTTGGCTTTTATTTTTTATAACTTTTGTTAGTTTTGCAAATGCAGCGCCTACGCTTTTACATGTAAAGCAAAATGGTGATGAATTTGTTTTTACCTTTAATGAGGTAATTGCAAAAAGTGCTGTAAAACAATTTAGCATGGCAAATAAAACTAGCAATCGTTATATTTACGACATAAAAGCTTCAAGGGCTAATACTTTCAAAGAACCAGTGGCTACTGGTATAAGCAGATTAAGAATAGCACAGTTTGATAAAACCACTGTTAGGATTGTTTTTGAAGATAGTAAAAAACAGACAATCACTTACGCTATCAAAGATAAAACTATAACATTCAAAGTAAAAGGTTTAATTGCCACAAGTAATGTTGCCACAACGCCATCGCCTGTTGTTATCAAAAAAAATAAGATAGTTGTTATAGATGCTGGACATGGCGGCAAAGATGCTGGTGCAGTTTATGGCAAACTGTATGAAAAAAATGCAGTTTTGCAAATTTCATTACTGCTTGGAGAAGAGTTAAAAAGAAAAGGCTACACTGTTTTTTACACAAGAACAAAAGATGTGTATTTGCAGCTTCGTGATAGAACAAAGGTTGCAAACGATAAAAATGCAGATTTGTTTATATCTGTACATGCAAATGCTGCACCAAAAAAAGCAGAATACAACTCTTGGGAAGGTATAGAGACATTTTTCTTATCCCCAGCACGTTCAGACCGCTCAAAAAGCGTTGCTGAGTTGGAAAATAAATCTGACTTAGATGAGATGGATTTTTACTCAAAACAGACATTTTTAAACTTTTTAAACCGTGAAAAAATCATAGCTTCACATAAACTCGCCATTGATGTTCAGCAATTTTCTCTAACTTCTGTTAAGACAAAGTACAAACAAGTATCTGATGGGGGTGTTAGAGAAGCGCCTTTTTGGGTTTTAGTTGGAGCACAAATGCCAGCAGTTTTGCTTGAAGTTGGGTACATAACTCACGCAGGCGATAGAGAACGTATGTTCAACAAGGAGTTTCAAAAACTCTTAGCAGATGGCATAGCAACTGGTATAGACGCGTACTTTTTGAAAAATCAGTAGATGAAAAATGCAAATATTGTTTTTGATGAAAACAATAATCCAATTTCACTTGATTTTCAGGATAATTACTACTCGCTCGATAACCCTATTGCGGAAAAAACTTACGTATTTTTAGAACAAAATAATATCCCAAATATTTGGCAAAATAGAGACAATTTTATAATTGCAGAAAATGGTTTTGGCTTAGGACTTAACTTTTTACTCATATTAAGAGCATTTGTCAAAGATAAAAACAGATGCAAAAAACTTACATTTTTCTCTTATGATTTGTATCCATTAAAATACGAAGATTTAAGTAAAGTATATGAAAATTTTAAAGAATTAAAACCTTTTACATGTAAACTTTTAAATGAGTATAAAAACTTAAAAAGTGGTGCAAATAAGTTCTACTTTGAAGAGAAAAACGTTGAATTGATTTTAGTTATAGATGAAGCAAAAGAGGCATTAAAAAGGTTTACTAGCATGGCCGATGTTTGGTTTTTAGATGGATTTGCACCAAGTAAAAATAGTGATATTTGGCAAGAAGATATATTTAAACTGATAGCACTAAAGTCTCACAAAAACACAACTTTTTCTACTTATACAATTTCAGGAAATGTACGAAGAGCCTTAAAGGAAGCTGGATTTGAGGTAGAGAGAGTAAAAGGCTTTGGGCAAAAAAAAGAAATGATAAAGGGAAAACTTTTATCATTCTGCTTTAATAACAAAAATAGCTTAATCTAAATAATATATATTTTAAAACATAATTTTAATAGTATTTTTAAGTTAAAATTTAAAAATAATCATATTTTGCTAAACAATAAACTTCGTTTGTAATCTTTTGTAGTGTTTAGCTTGAAAATGTTTAAATATAAATAGACAAAAGTATCATAAAATAACTTTCAAATTAAAACT